>JBGSMI010000160.1:0-8857 GCA_041740215.1 Ferruginibacter sp. | reverse complement strand
TTCGGAGGGCAGGGAGGCCGCATAAAAAGCATTGTTGATTAAATTCAACAATACTCTTCCAATGTCCTGAGGTATTATGTTGATATTGCCAATGCTTTTATCAAAATCAGTTTTAAAAGTTGCATTGAATGATTTGTCTTTTGCTCGTAGACCATGATAGGAGAGACGTAAATATTCATCACACAAGGCATTAATATCTGTTGGCTCTTTTGTGCCGCTACTTTTTTGCGAATGTTGCAACATACCTTTTACAATGGAATCGGCACGTTTGCCATGATGGTTTATTTTTTCTTCATTGGCAATTACATCATTTGCTATCTCGCTTGCATCCTCCAGATTTCCTTTACTCATTTCATCTTTCATTTCAACCAATAACTCTTTATTAACTTCAGAAAAATTGTTAACGAAGTTCAACGGGTTTTGTATTTCATGCGCAATACCTGCAGTGAGTTCGCCAAGGCTTGCCATTTTTTCTGATTGAATGAGTTGGGTTTGGGTGGCTTTTAGGTTTTCTAGTGATTCATTTAAATCTCTTGTACGCTCGGCCACTTGTTTTTCAAGCATTATGTTTTGGCTTTCTAACAGTTCCTTTTTTTCTTTTGTTATTTGTAAAATCTTTCCAGCATTTTCTTCTACCACTTTCCTGGTTTCTTTAAACCACCTAGAAACATAAACCAACAGGCTTATAGGAAAAATTGTAAGTACAAAAGCAAAGCTTAAAGCTTTCAATGGACTTGATGTTGCAGATTTCGAATCAACTACATTTAAAAATAATAATGTACAACTTACATTTAAAATTAAACCTATTACAACTGCCCATCTGGCCCCTTTAATAATTTTGCGGGCGGAAATGATATAATATGCAGAAATAAAAGCTGAACTACCTATTAAAATTAGCAATAAGGCATTTAAATTAACACTAGTGTATATGCAAATAGAGACTATAATTAAAAGCATACTTGCAAAGACCCAATGGATTTTTGAAATTTTTTTAGTTAATATGATACCGACGGTAAAAGGGATTGCGGTGAAGAATAAAAGAAAAAAAGAACCTTTAATAATATTAAAAAAGAATGTGAGACTAAAAGATAAATCAATAAATAAGTTAATTCTGAACCAGGAAAGTAAAAGAAATGAAACGGTTAGGGCTATTGCCAAAAGATGTTTTTCTGCTTTGTTTTGAAAATAAATCAACCAAAAAAGCAGCACTAGTGTCAATAAAAAAACAGATACGCCTAAATTTAAATTGGTATCTTGAACAGTATTGTTATAATATTGATTAGTATAGTCGGGTGAGGTAATTACAATTAAAGAACTATATCCGGAACGTAGTTTTTTGTCAAAAATATATTGGTTTGTTTTGTCAACAAAATGTATAGCTATTACATAATCATTATTAGTACTCAAAGGTAAAAGTATAGGGAGTTTGTTTCCAGCATTATATTCTTTAAATGGCTGGTTATTTAAGCCAGTGTTGCCAAATGAATGAAATAATTTTCCATTAATATAAACATCAGAAGCAGCCCAAACGCCTGATGCTAAACCAATACCCGGTATAGCGTCTTGTAAACTACTATCCAGTTTTATTTTCACCCTGAACCATCCTTCAAGCCTTCCGTTTTCATCTGCCATTTTTTCTGTGAAGTCTGCAGGTTTTAAGTTTTTCCAATCGGCTGTGTTCTGGATGGTGTCAGCCCAGGCAAGATTATTTCCTATTTTGAATATCCATCCGTTTAGGTTGGAAAGCTGAATGCTGTTGTCTTTATCAAACATGCCGGCAGTAAGCACCTGGGTGCTATCTTGACTATAGCAATTTGTAAAAAAGAAAAAAAGAAAACCAGTTAAAATTGATTTCATTTTAAATTATGTTATCCTATAATTGGTAATAGTATTATAATTTCGTTTGCTTCCTCTTTCAACTCTCCACCATGTGCTTTCACAATGTCATAACTCAAACTCAATCCTAGTCCCGTTGCTAGTTTTGTTGGTTTGGTGGTGAAGAGGGGTTGGAAGATTTTATCTAATACTTTTTGAGGGATGCCGTTGGCAATTTTCATGTGCTTATTTTTTTAATTGCTTATACTTTTTTACTTGAGGCAAATAATTTTCTGCTGAAATTATTTTCTTTCCTGTCTTTTTCTCCAGATCAATCCTTGCCTTACCTGCTACAAAGCTCCATTTGTTTGGCAACTATTTTTTTTCTACAAAGCCTTTGGGATTTCCTGTTTTTACAATGGCTGTGGTAGAAGATTTTCCTAAAATAGAGAAAATTAATTCCAAATCGTTCATGTGGTCAAAAGGGTTCTGACTTTTCAATCCTTTTATTTTTTTATTCGGCTGGCGTAACGCCAAAATGTAACTTTACTGATTTCTGCTGTGAGTATGGCATATTCTTTCTGTTCTTTTAGACCTCTTGTTTTCCATTTATCAGTAAGTTTCTTCCCTGATAGCAATGCTACGCATTCGTTTTTCAATCCAGTCGTCTGGATCGCTTTTTAGTTTATACAATTCCCTGGAACGTTGTGTGTCCAGTTCCGGGTTTTCAATTTCATTTAATCTATCAGAACCTACTTGTGCCAGCCATAATTTAAATGGTTCTGCCTTGGGAGATGGTATGGATTGCATTATGCGGAAGCAGGCTTTGTGCAGTGGAACAACCCATCTTTTGTTTACCACCGGCAGTATCCACCGAAAGGGTGAGGACAAATTGTTCCCACCCCTGGGCAAGGAACTCATCTCTTTTTCGCATTTTATTTATATAGTCTGTTGGATTTGGTGTATTTGTAAGAACCTGCACCACATCCGCTACAACAAAACACCATTTTTGTTCCTGCTCATTCCAAACGGGTCTTATCTGTTTGCTATCAATTAATTTAATGTTGCTCATAATAATCTATTTAGCAGTTTATAATTTTCAACCAGGGTACACTTGCACCTCGATTGTTTTTTAATTGAACTTTACAATGGAAGTTTAATAGTAAACTCACTTCCTTCCCCTTCCTTCGTTTCCACTTTCAACTCACCCCCATGCCCTTTCGTAACAATATCATAACTCAAACTCAAACCCAACCCAGTTCCCTGCCCCGTTGGTTTGGTGGTGAAGAATGGTTGAAAAATTTTGTCGAGTATTTTTTGAGGAATGCCTGGGCCGTTATCTTTTACACTAATTAAAACGCCCCCATCCCCTTATATGTTTGTATTTTTTAAGTTTTTATATTTTTTTCAATAAAGAGCGTTTGAATGTTATCAACTTTGAAGGTAAGGAGGAGCTAGCCCTGAAGGGGCGAAATATTCAAGCATAGGGCACCGCCCTATGAATAGTTTACATAGACCAACAAGCCCTGAAAGGGCGCAACAGATCAGCACAGGGCAACGCCCTGTGTAAAGATAAAAGATGTATTAAAAAGCCCTTAAGGGGTGTTAATACGTTTTGTACTCACCCAAACAGTAGGGCTGTGTACATAATTAGGGTTTAGGAACCCTCCTTTGGAGGGCAGGGAGGCTGCATAAAACGCATTCGTAATTAAATTCAAAATCACCCTTCCCATATCCTGCGGAATGATATTGATGTTACCAATGGTTTCATCAAAATCTGTTTTCATCATTGCATTAAATGATTTGTCTTTTGCTCTTAATCCATGATAAGCCAATCTTAAATATTCATCTGCCAGTTTGTTAATGTCGCTTGGTTCTTTTTTACCGCTGCCGCTGCTGGAGTGTTGCAGCATTCCTTTTACAATGGCATCGGCACGTTTACCGTGGTGGTTTATTTTTTCTTCATTATTAATTACATCATCAACAATCTCTTTTACATCATCATAATTTCCTTTCTCCATTTCATCTTTCATTTCTATCAATAATTCTTTATTTACTTCACTAAAATTATTGACGAAGTTTAACGGGTTTTGTATTTCGTGGGTAATGCCTGCGGTAAGCTCACCAAGGCTTGCCATTTTTTCTGATTGGATAAGTTGGGATTGGGTGGATTTTAAATTAGTCAATGTATTACGGAATTCTGCAGTTTGCCTGTTAACTTCTTCCTGTAATATTTTTTGCTGATTTTCTGCATCTACCTTTCTTTCTTCAGAAAGTTCAATCACTTTTTTTGCATTTATCTGAACTTCCACTATGATTTCCTTAAAACGCATGGAAACATAAACCAATAAAGACAAGGGAATAGAAAGGAAAACAAGCGAAATGGATACATTTTTAAAAAAAACTGAATATGCCAGATTTTTAAAAAGAAGTTGAAGAATTAAGGTAATTACCAGTGTAATTATAAAAAAAATTAAGCCGAATACAATAGCCCATTGGGCACCTTTAAGTTTTTTCCATGATGTAACTACATAATATATGCAAATACCCAATACTAAGGCAGTGGATATAACTCCTGCAGCTGGACCAAAAGAATTCCACAGTGTATTTAAAGATGCAATAAAATTCAAAACAACAAACAGGGTGAGTACCCACATCAATACCCTGTTTATTTCCCTGTTAAAAACTTTAACTAAAAGGAGTGGTAATAATATAAGTATTAAAATGAAGCCCGATAAACCGCCTAAAGTATTGTAAGTGAGACTTTGTACATAAGTAATTCCTGTCTGTGATCCTCCAATTGAACAAAAGAGCAAAATTGTAAGCATGGAAGTAAACAGGGCTATCCAAACCAGGTTTTTTTCCTGTTTATTTTGAAACCGCAATAGCCAAAACAATATGGAGAGCAGTGCACATGCTGACATCAATAAAACATTAGTACCGAAATTATTTTTAGTCAAATCTGAATAAAAATTGTAATAATTTGGACCGGTAAGAAAAACAATTCCGCCACCCCAAATCTTTAAATCATGCGGTGGGATGGGAGACAAATAACTCACAAAATGGATTGCAAGCAAATGTGAAGATGATGATTCCAGATTTATAATTACGGGATCTAAACCTCCATTGTATTCACGGAATGCTTTACCGTTTTCCCCAGTATTTCCTCTGACAGCAATCCGTTTTCCATCAATAAAAAGCTCAGTTGCCGCATAGGGTCTAAAATCAAACCCTATTTGTTTATTCAGCAAAGAGCTGTCTAATCGTATTTTTATCCTGAACCAGCCTTCCACCCGGCCATTCTTATCAGCCTGCTTTGAGGAAATTTCAACAGGTTTTAATTTTTTCCAGCCTGTAGTATCTATATTTATTTTTTCAAAACCTGTATCGGTTCCCTGTTTAAATTTCCACCCATTTAACCAACCAAAATAAATTGCGTTGGTTGGTTGATCAATCATGCCTTTAGTGAGTATAACAGCAGTATCCTGTGCCTGGCAGTGTTGTGCTGCCAAAAGAAATAGAAGGATGAATTTGAAAAACTTCATGTTGGTAATTTTTAATTGGTTGTTGGGAGGATCATAATAAATGTTGTTCCCTCTCTTTTCCCGAAATGATCGGGATTTCCTTCGTCAACCTTCGTCTGCACTTTTAACTCCCCGCCATGCGCTTTTACAATATCATTAAAAGTCTGAATCACAGATTTATATTGATTTATGGATTTCGCTGATTTCATTTTATTTTCTTTTGTTGTTTGGATGGCTTAGTTGCTGTTGGTAAACCAGGATCTTCCAGCCTCTTCATGTTATTTAAAATACTTGCATGCAATTTTTGTTTCAATAATTTCAAGTCGGGTAACTCTGTAAAATAGCCTGCCACTTTAATCCCGGCTTTTTCTAATTGCAATAGTTCTATCTACTCATTACTTCCTTCGCCGCAGAGGATAAGTCCGATGGGTGTTTCTTCATCTTGCTGCATTTCATATTTTTCCAGCCAGCGTAAATACAATTCCATTTGGCCCTTATACGCTGCTTTAAATTTGCCTAGTTTAAGCTCCACAGCCACCAGTCTTTTTAATTTTCTGTGAAAGAAGAGCAGGTCAAGATGATGGTCTTCCCCATCAATTATCATTCTTTTTTGCCGCTCTACAAATGCGAAACCAATTCCCAGTTCCAATATAAACTGTTCCAGTTCCCTCAGAATAGCATCTTCAAGCGATTGTTCAGAATAACTGTCCTTTAATCCTGTAAAATCAAGAAAATAAGGGTCTTTAAAAACAAGGTCGGGACTAAGCCTGCTGGTTTCTTTCAAGGCTTGCAATTCTTTTTTAATAAGCACCTCAGTTTTTTTCTGATAGCAGTTCGTTCCTACAACAGGCCATCAATTTTTTGGCGAAGCGTTTTTATATTCCAACCTTCTGCCCTGCACATTTGTGTATAAAATTCACGTTGTAGTTCATTCTTCAAAGGAATCAGGGCAATAAAATGCGTCCAGCTTAATTGTCGTATCAGCGACACGACAATTTTTTCATCATCAAATATTTGCGCAAACTGCATCATGCGGCGCAGGTTTTTTTCTTCATAGCTTTTTCCATATTGAGCGGTTAATTCTCGTGACAGCGATACGACAATCTGTTTGCCATAATCCGCTCTTCTATTATGGAGTACATCCGTATTAATACGCCTGCCTACACGCCAGTAAGTACAAGTAACAGCAGCATTTGCGGCATAGGAAAGCTGATGCCTGCCTTCTTCTATAAGCCGGCAAACATCCAACAGCAAATCATTTTTTTTAACTTCTTTAATTTTTTTCATCTGGTAATAATATTTTTAATTGGCAGGAATTAATATAATAAACACTGAACCCTCACCTTCTTTTGTTTCCACTTTCAACTCCCCACCATGCGCCTTCACAATATCATAACTCAAACTCAATCCTAATCCGGTTCCCTGCCCGGTGGGTTTAGTTGTAAAGAAAGGTTGAAATATTTTATCCAATATTTTTTGAGGAATGCCGGGCCCATTATCTTTTACACTTATAAAAACTTTATCACCTACTTTTTTAGTACTCACCCAAACAGTAGGGCTATGCACATAATCAGGGTCTGAGAACCCCCCTTCGGGGGGCAAGCGGGCTGCATAAAAAGCATTCGTAATCAAATTCAAAATAACTCTTCCAATATCCTGCGGAATGATGTTGATGTTTCCGATACTTTCATCAAAATCTTTTTTTAAGGCTGCATTAAACGAATTATCTTTTGCCCTTAATCCATGATAAGCTAATCTCAAATATTCATCTGCCAATGCATTTACATTGGTGGGTTCCTTTTGTCCACTGCTACTGCGGCTGTGTTGCAACATGCCTTTTACAATGGCATCGGCACGTTTGCCATGATGGTTTATTTTTTCTTCATTGTCTTCAATATCTTTTGCAATTATTTTTACTTCCTCATAATTGCCTTTTTCAATTTCTTCCTTCATTTCACCAATCAACTCTTTGTTTACATCCGAAAAGTTATTCACAAAGTTCAGTGGGTTCTGAATTTCATGTGCAATGCCGGCGGTGAGTTCTCCAAGGCTTGCCATTTTTTCGGATTGGATCAGTTGCGCCTGTGTAGCTTTTAAATCGTTGTAAGCCGTTTCTATTTGCTTTTTTGATTTTGTTCGTTGTTTGTTTACACGAAACATTACACCAATAACAATCAGCAGTACTATCAATCCTGCGATAAAAAAATAATTTTTTAACGTGGTTAAATAATCCTTTATGATTTCTTCTTTTTCTCTTTGTGTTTCCAATTCTTTTAGCTGCTGCTCACTCGTGAGCACCTGTATGTTTTTAAGCGTTTCCTGCCCGGATACACTGTCCTTATACAAGCTTTCAAAGGTCATGTACTTAACAGCACTATCATAGCGCTGTTGCTGTTTATACAGTGTGGCTAATAAACCACTGGAAGAAGCCATCAACCCTACATATGAAATTGCCGATGCATCCTGATATGCTTTATATGCATAATGATAAGCGGAGTCTAACTGACCGGATTGGCGATAGGTTTCTGCCAGTGCAACCAAAAAGCCAGAATAGTTATCAAACCGATTGACTTTACTGGCCGCACTAAGGGCAATTTTATAATGATAGATAGCGGAATCATACATTTTTTTTGAAGTATAAAATTTACCAAGACCGCCATTGCTGAGTTGTGTCCATAGATTGGCACTACCGGTGTTTGCCCCCAAAACGTTTATTTTTCTATAATAGTATTCAATGGAATCTAACTTATTTATCTGCGGAAGACTGTAAAAAGTTGCCAGACTATTGTATTGTGACAACACATGATAGCTCGTATCCTTTAATCCGCCAATTCCTTTCTTGTCTAATATTATTTGCCGGCGACTCAAAGCATTTCTTGCCATTTTTATATCGCCGATTTTCATATAGATCATTGCTATCATTCTCAAACTTGTAAATAATTTTGTACTGTCACCAAACTGGATAGCCATCGCATCATTTTTTAACAACAGACTTAATGATGTGCTCAGCTTACCTTTTTGAAAATAAAATTGCGCCAGTGCTTCCCTCGATTTTGAAAGGCCATTGATATACCCGATTTTTTCGGCAATAAGCATACTTTCCGCAAGCAACGTTTCAGCAGAGTCATTTTTTGCCGTTGTTTTCGTGAAAGCCATAGCCGTTTCAGTAAGATAAATGACAAAGTTGCTATCAGGTTTTTTTCTACCTGCATCCATTTTTTTGTTATCGATTGTTGGCTCCTGAGCAAGCGATGCAGCGGTTATCAGGATTACGCAAAGAAAAACATATAGCTGTCTGATCATTTTAATGGTCATTTAAAAGGTAATTCAATTGTGAAAGTTGTACCTCCGTCAACTTGGGTGCTAACGTCAATAATACCTTCATGCGCTTTTACAATATCATAACTTAAGCTCAACCCTAATCCTGTTCCCTGCCCGGTAGGTTTGGTGGTAAAGAATGGTTGAAATATTTTATCAAGGATTTTTTGAGGAATGCCCGGCCCGTTATCAGAAACTGA
>JBGSMI010000148.1:0-85818 GCA_041740215.1 Ferruginibacter sp. | reverse complement strand
GCGAATCGAATTAAAAGAATCCACCTGGTACAAGAGGTTTAAATTGAGCCGGTGATTGTTGCTTAGATTATTGCTAATTGAATGTTGATTGTAGTAATAGGAAGAGTCGGGTAAAAAATATTGCCGCTGCACATCACTTTCTATAACGGGATTGAGTCGGTTGTAAAAATAATTGCTCTGCAGATCCAGTTTTTTTCCAATGATGTTGTTGTAGTTTAATCCGCCACCCCAGGTAGTATTGATGCCATTATTGCGGATACCCGAATTGATGCCCATGGCTGATGCATCATTGCCGGAAATATTGATATTCATACCGCCACCACCACCGCCGCTCTGCATGCGGGAAAGCTCGCCGGTAAAATTAAGGATGTCCATAAATGAAAATCCTTCAGCGTTGGTATTGTTGCCCATTCCAATGGCAGAAAACTGTCGGGCACCTTTAAATGAGTTTATATTGAACCTGCCCTCGTAACGTTCTTTATCGCCAGCACCGGCATTTACTTTTCCAAACACGCCTTTCTTTTTATCTTTCTTTAATTTTAGGTTGATTGTTTTTTCGTAACTGCCGTCTTCAAAACCGGTTAGCTGTGCCTGATCGCTTTGCTTATCATACACCTGCACTTTCTCTACCGCATCGGCCGGTAAATTTTTGGTGGCAATTTTTGGATCGTTGCCAAAAAACTCTTTGCCATCTACCAACACCCTGGTTACTTTTTCTCCCTGCGCTTTGATGGTGCCATCCTTATCAATTTTTACACCCGGTAGTTTTTTCAGCAACTGCTCTACGCTGGCATTGGGCTGCACTTTAAACGAGGCGGCATTGTATTGAATGGTATCGTTGAGCAGCGTAACCGGTGGTTCTTCGTTTATTAAAATCACTTCTTCCATGGTTTTAACCTTATCATACATCAGCACATTTCCACGATCGGCAATTTTGTTATTATCTGTAATGGCAAACCAGGTATTGCTGTTATGATAATTTACATGGGTAATCAGCAAGCGATATTCGCCGTTGGCCAGGCCCTTCAATTCAAAGCGGCCATCCGTGCCAGTGAGTGTAAACGAAACCAGTGATGAATCTTTTTTATCCAGCAGTGTAACCGTGGCACCTACAACCGGTTGGCGGCTGATGCTATCAAAAGCAATTCCTTTTACAGACCCATTTTTTTGCGCCAGTAAAACATTGGTAAAACAAAGCGACAGTACTAACAGGTATATTTTCTTCATGCATGATTTTTTCTGCTACAAAAATATTCCTAATGAATCGCAATGGGGGTTAACGCTGCTTGGTTTAAGGTTAATGAAGGTTAATAAAATAGGAGTGGTGATTTCTTAAAAATAAAATGATGTGGTGATTTGTGTTCCGATAGCTATCGGATGGTGAATGGTCAATCAATGTAGTTGACTTAAAAATTGATGGTCATTAATTAAGTATTCTTCGTTTGAATATCATAGTACTCTTGGAGGCATTTTTACGGCCTCGAATAAAAAGTGCTGGAAATATTCAACATAAAATATTAAGAAATCAAGGCTGTTTGAGCCGGGCAAAAGTTTCATAGTATTTAGCTATAAACGGCGAGTTACTTGATTTTAGGCTTATGTTGAAAATTTCGGTCTTTTTATTCGCAGCCGTGATTTTTTTTATTTCATCCTGAGCGAAGCCGAAGTGTTTTAGCAAGAAAAAAAAGCAGAGTCTATGTATAGTGAAAACTTGTTTATCGAAGGCAGTTAAATAAACATTATTATACTTGTCTTTATTTATCTACTCACTATTCAACTTAATAGAGCCGCCTCTTCAGACGGCGAGGCTGCGTAACCTGAAGGCTGCTACTTTTGCTTCTTTAAAAAAAATACGCTTCGCATTTTTTTGAATTCTAACTTAGTCGATCAAACTAAAAGAGGCAGCTTATCCAGTTACTCCTTTAAATTCAAAGCATTGTCGATAAACCCAATGTCTTGTCGCTACATTATTAAAAAGTAATATGAATTTAAAATAGCTTAAGTAAGCGACCTTGATTCACCATTCACACGCAACTTCACAGTGAGTTTATTTCCTATGATTATTAGCGGATATTAAATTGTCCAAAGTGCCAAAGAATGCCAGAGGGATCATGCAGAAAGCATTCGCTGCCCCAGTCAAAATGTTTAACATCCGTCAATCTTACACCAGTGTATTTAGTAGTGAGGTCTAAGTCTGAAAGTTCTTTCCAATACAGATTCACATCTTCCACTTCTACAAAAATCATGGAGTTATCTATCCAGTCTTTAACGTAGGCATGCTGCAAATAAAATCCGAGTTCATCGATTTTAAACAACGACATGTCATTAGAAAGAACGACTTCTTCAAAACCTACATCCCGATAAAAATGTCTTGACAGGTCATAATCTTTTGAGCCTATAAATGGGCGTATAGATGTAGATCTATTTTTCATGTTCCTTTGATTTTTGGTTGGTTAAATCCGTTGGCTATCGAATGAATAAGTATTCTGTTCCCGAAAGTAAAATTTAGTTTGGTAATTATTTCAATTAAGTTGGTGGGCGGTGCATTTAAATTTGTAGGAAGGGTTGCAAACCTTGTTTAGGTTCTTTTCTACTAAAAACCATTTAAAAAAGGATGGCAATACTGTACCGAGCTACGACAATTTTAAATACGCCTCTGGTGGAAAGCAGACGTCATTTTATCCCCCAAAATGTATATTCAAGATTTGAAATTTCAATTCAATCTTTCCGTATTTTTAAATTACAATCAAAAACACTTATGAAAGTATCAATTCTGCTGCTGGCATTTTTTATCAGTATCCAATTACACGCACAACAAAATTACTGGCAACAACAGTTGCGGTACAATATCAACGCCACCCTGAATGACCAGGAAAAATCGATCACGGGGTTTGAAACCATTGTTTATAAAAACAATTCGCCTAAGTCGCTCAACTTTATTTGGTTTCATCTTTGGGCCAATGCCTATCGATCTGATTCTACGGCCTTGATTCAGCAAATTAAAAATGACAAGGAGCGTTCCAGGAAGATAGAAACTTATGGAACCGGTTCCATTAGCGGTCTTGATTTTAAAGTGAATGGCAAAGTGGTAAAAACGGCGCCGCATCCCAATCCACAGTATGTTGACATCCTGCAGGTATTACTCGACAATCCATTGTTGCCGGGCGATTCCATCATTATTTCTACTCCATTTAAAGTGTTGCTGCCACCTTATTTTTCAAGGTCTGGTTATGCGGATGGTGAGTTTATGGCCTGCCAGTGGTACCCTAAACCTGCAGTGTATGACAAGAGTGGCTGGCACGAATTCCCTTACCTCGACATGGGTGAATTTTATAGCGAGTATGCAGATTATAATGTAAGCCTTACGCTGCCATCTGATTATATAGTTAGTGCCACTGGTGTGCTGCAAACGGCTTCAGAACTGGATGCATATAAAAAAATTGGTGCACAGAATGTTGTCAGTCGCAATGATAAGCCAGCGCTATATGTAGCTACTGATAAAAAGGAAAAGACGTTGAGCTACTATGCTACACAGGTGCCGGATTTTGCGTGGTTTGCAGATAAAGGATTTGTGATTCAATACGACACCATACAATTATCCGATACCAATATCGTTGATGCCTTTTCTTTTTACCACAATAAAAAGAAAACCATCTGGAAAAACAGCATCGACTACATAAAGGACGGCATAAGGAATTATAGCAATTGGGTAGGCGAATATGGTTACCCGGTAGTGCAGGTAGTGGAAGGCCCCAAGAATAATTCAAGTGGCGGAATGGAGTATCCGATGGTAACATTGATTACTAGTCCCGATGCAAAAGCGGAAACTCTGGATGCGGTGATCGTGCATGAAATTGGCCATAACTGGTTTATGGGAATGCTGGGTAGCAATGAGCGGGCCCATACCTGGATGGATGAGGGATTGAATACCTATTTTCAGTTTAGGTATGAGGCGGAAAAGTACAAGAGCAATTCCATTTTTGGAGATGCCATACCCAAAGAGGTGAAGCAAATGCCCACGGAACAATTTTTGAAAACCATCTACAATGTGATCAATCAAAATATTCCTATGCAGTCTGCCATGGATATCTCGGCAGAAAAATTTCCCGATAGTGGTGAGTATGGATTGATTTCTTATGTAAAAACAGCTTTGTGGATGCACCTGCTGGAAAATACGATTGGCTGGGATAAACTGCAACAGGCCGTTCACAACTATTTTAATAAATGGAAAAATAAACACCCCCAGCCGGAAGATATGCAGGCCGCTTTTGAAGAAGCAACAGGCACTAATTTGGATGCTTTTTTTGCACTGATTAAAAAGGAAGGTAAGTTTGAGTAAAGGGTTTTGATGTTAGCCCTTTTTATCATTGTACTTTTTACAAACCAGGATATTTGTAAAAACAATTATTCCTGAAAATCAAAAGGTGGCTGGCTACCGATTCGCTATTCCATTATACTTCACAAGGGGTAAATTAGTGAATCTTCATCGCCAAAGAATTGGAATTTTAGTGTAAGCAATATTGTTAGTTTTAGTGTATAGTTTCGATTAATTTGCTCAAAGAAATTTTGGATTGGTTGATGAAATAATTTCGGCTTGTCATAATATTTGTCATAAAAGATTTCTTTTTTTGTAAACTTCCATAAACGTTCTAAAATGTTGAGATTGGGAGAATAAGGTGGCAAAAAAAGCAGATGAATGCCTACTGATTTTGCGAATGTTGTTACTAAAAAGCAATGTTGATACCGGGCATTATCAAGTACAATTACAATAGGTTTATCCCCAAATTGCGCCTTTAATAATTTTAGAAAATCAATAAGCGTACTGGATGTAATATAAGTGGTATTGGTAATGGTTACCACTTCTTTTGTAATGGCATTTACAGCACCTAATACATTGATGCGATTTCTACCAGCAGATGCTTTGAAAAAAACACGAAAGGCACAACACAGCGAACAAAGAAATGGTTGTAAAACAAAATGTGCAGCATCGCAAAAGAGCAGATGGACTTTTTCTTGCTGTGCAGCCTCTATAACAGGTTTTAGCTCCGTTTCCACCCATTGGAGCTGTTTGTCGGTATCTGCTTTGGCAGGGATGTGCCCACATTTGATAAACTTTAATTCATGCCTTTTCATAAAAGCCCTTAACTGTTGCTCAACCGATAGCTATAGGGTTTGGCTAATTGCAGTCATTTCCTTTATCCGTTCTGCCGCTTATGCTGCTGTCATTGGTGGTTGTAGTTGAAAGGATTTTAAAATACTGGCGGCATAGTTTTTCCAACTCACTTTTTTTACCGCCATAATTAATTTTCAGTAACCCTTCAAAACCATTTGTTTTATAGACTTTTATCCACATGGCAACTAGGTTATGTGCAACCCTACAATCTCTCCTATTATTGAATTGTTCCAACCTAAGGTGGCTTTCAAATAAACTGAAAAAATTCTTTTTTGAACCATGGGGTCAGGGTAAGCATATCGTTCTTAATATAGTTTATCAATTTCCGCTTCGCTGAGGTTGAATCTAAGAGTGGGCATATTTTGTGGGTTTTGCAATTACAAAAATTGCCCCTCTTTTTCCTGATTTAAAAATTCACTGTTTTGTACCTTGTCAGGTATAACATCGCCTAAAACAGGCAGGCACCGGATAATTGTTTCCATTGAATAAGATCCTAAAAAGGTAGCATGCACTCCGAAACCTATGTCAAGTGTAATGAGCAAATAATGTTTTGTCACGTATAATGTGACCTATCAATTTGCGGTTTCTCCCAGTGATTCACCCTTGAGGTAACTCACCGGGAGAAACAATTCCTGACAAGTCAAAGCTAACACGACACTAATTAAACGGGTTTTAAGGGTGATTAAAAACCAATACCTGGTTACAGTTGCCTGTATTAGTTTAAGGAAATACCAGGTTTATAATTTTTTAAAGAACCAATCAATCAGGTGACTATTGTCTCATTTTAGGGGTAAAAATCGTTCATATGGAGTTAAAAATATATTTATTACTGCTAAAATGATGGATTTGATAAAAAAAAAAGGTAGAATACAAAAAAGACTACCTGCTGAATTAGACTGACTTTATAAAAATATTCTGCCAAAATCGGGGTTCGTATTTAAACTTAATTTGAGTACAGACTTATTTCATATACTCTTGAAAAATTATACCAGCATAAATGAAACTTACCTGATATCAATATCCAAAATCGCAAGCTTGCTGCTAGAAATAAGGGCTAAAATTGCTAAATCTTACAATTTGAATGGTGCTTATTGCAATTAGACTATCCTGAAACTTATAGGTTAGGAAATAACCTCATGTTGATTCCAGCTTCTTTTATTCAATATATTAATTGCAGCAGCATTTAAATGCACCTCATCGCCCGCAATGATTGTGTCGCCGTTTAGTATAGATTCGTTGGGTAAAACCACAACCGGAGTGTACCAGGAGGTAAATACTGCCTGCTTCGAAATATTGCCCTGTGATGAATAACATGATACGTTGTACCAACAAGATGAACCAGACAAGTTAGCTTCGGAACGGTGTAATAAATTACTATGAAAAAACAGTGCATCACCTGCTTCTAATTCGGGTGTAACTATTTCCAATGTTTTCAACGCATTTTCCACCACTTCCATATCAGCGCCCAGGTACTCGCCTTCAAAGTTATGTTTTAGTCTCCCCAATTTGTGCGATCCTTTAATGATCCGGGAGCAGCCATTTTCAGTGGTAAATGGGGTTAATGCTACTACAACACTCGCCATT
This sequence comes from Ferruginibacter sp., assembly GCA_041740215.1. GTDB lineage: Bacteria > Bacteroidota > Bacteroidia > Chitinophagales > Chitinophagaceae > Ferruginibacter. Next base: position 79,061 of record JBGSMI010000148.1, on the reverse strand, counting down.
TGATCCGCATTTTTAAACTTGTTCGTGTACCAATATGCGTAATCCTGGTGCCATTCCCATTTTCCCCCAGGCACGCATTCTCTTTCCATTACCTTTGAATGAATATGACATACCGGCATATTACTGTCCAATAATCCGGCTATGGAATCCACGACCTTTTCGCTGCGTTCAAGATATCCAAATACATCATTACCTGGCGTGAACCATTGATCAATAGTGATTTGTCTGAACTTTTGCCCACTCATATCCAAAGGGTTCTTTAACTTTTCTTTATCCCTGATTGCAGTCAGCAACAATTTTTCTACCTCCTTTTTACCACAAAAGTTTTTGATAATAATGTACCCGTCTTCGTGAAATAATTTTACTTGTTCTACGGAAAGATAATTTGATAGCATAGCATGAAGTTTTTTCGTTAGTGAATACTACGAAATTATCAAAAGAATGGTTCCGGAAGGGAGACTATATTCTCATTGTGGTGGTAAAATTCGTTCACCAGGTTCCTTATAACTGCCTGGTGATACGCCAAACTGCTGTTTAAAACATTTGCTGAAATACTTTGGATCATTAAAACCCACCTGGTAAGCAATTTCAGAAATATTTCCAGGCTTTTGCAGAATAAGCTGAGCCGCCCTTTTTAAACGAATCTCTTTAATAAAATCAGTAACCGTTACACCGGTAATGGCATTTATTTTCCGATATAACTGGGGACGGCTAATAAAAAGCTTATCGCTCAATTGTTCCACTTTAAAATCGGGATCTGCTATATTTTCTTCAACAATCAGAATCGCCTTTTGCAAAAACTGCATTTCAGCCGGTGATGCTACAACACAGGCAGGCTGTATAAGGTCGTTATTGTGAATTTTTTTATACCGAACTTCAGTGACCTGGATATCAGGAGAAACAGGCTTTTTTCTTAAAATGGAATATATCCAAAAAGCCAGGGCGAAAACAATGATGGAATAAATCGATATCGCCCAACCGGATAACCAATGCGCCTTAGATATTATAATGTTTATGCTTTTTTCGTTTGTATTCCAGGTGCCGTCTTCATTGGATACAAGAAATGAAAACCGATAAGAACCTGGGGGAATATTTACATAAACAGCTAATTGATCAGGTCCTGCCAACTTCCACTCCGTTTCATACCCGTTCAACTTATATTTGATTCGGTTTTTTTTTGGATTAAAATAACTCAATGCCGCCATTTTAAAAGAGAAAGAAGATTGGTTATGATCCAATTTAATTTCCCTGGTTTCCTCAATACTTTGTTTGAGAATGGAAGCAATACCCACCCCAACTGGCTGATCGTTTACCTTAAAATCAACCAAAACAGCCGGTGGTATATACGGATTAGCTATGATATTGTCAGGATGAAACCAAACCAATCCACCGGTTGAACCAAAATATAAATTTCCATCGTTGTCTGTTGCTGCAGCCCTGGAAAGAAAGGCATTTGACGGAAGACCATCTTCTACATCAAAATTCTGAATTTGTTTCAGGTCGGGTAATAATAATGAAATGCCTTTTTGCGTACTCACCCAGATTCTCTTTTTTGAGTCAATTGAAACAGCGGAAATCCAATCGCTTGATAACCCATCTCCAACCGTGATATTTTTAAAAGACGATGTTTTCCAGTCGAACAGGTTTAAACCTGCATGAGTTGCTGCCCAGATATTACCCTCAGCATCGCTGGTTAAACATTCGATAAAATTATCAGAAATACTTTTGGAATTTGACACATCATGCAAGTAAAATGTAAACCTGTCTGCACCCGGTTTTAACTGGCTCAACCCGCCGCCTAGCGTTCCTATCCAAAAATTTCCTTTGGGATCATTCAAAAAAGAACCAATAAAATGACTTGCAGGTAGGCTTTCTCCCTGACCTGAATAATAAACCTTCATCACATTCCACAAACCTGTTTTTTTATCAAATACAATTTGGTAGGCAACCTCGGATGCTCCAACCCAATAGACTAAAGGAGATGTTGAAGCCACCGTCCATATTTCCCTGTTCAATACGCTGGCAGGACTCTCCTTACTGAAAACAGGCTTTGAAAAAACACCGGTTGCTTTGTTAAAAACATGTAAACTGCCTGATGAAGTACAAAGTAGCGAGTCAGTTCCTGCTATTTCAACTATTGTAGTTAATTGGTTAACCGGGGAAGAAAATATTTTTTGCTTTTTTGTAGCAGGATCGTATTTGATTAATACCTTCCAACTGGAGAAATACAGATTTCCTGAAGCCTTGTCAGTAAATATTGAATATACAGGAGATTTGCTGAAAGAAATTGAATCTTGAAAAAAAGAAAAGTTTTTAGGTCGTTGATTTATAGTTCCGATTAAACCGTCCTTCAGACCTACCCAAACCAAATTGGCATTGTCTTCTAATACAAATGAAAAATCTCTGGCATTTGGTGATCCTTCCAAAAGTATCAACTTGTAGGTTGATGATGGCGACGAAAAATACAATAATCCTGAGGATGTGCTTATCCAGATTTTTCCTTTTTTACCAACTTTCAGATGGCGGACAATTGGTACAACCGTTGACGCAACGATAGTAGAAAAGCGATCTCCCTTTACATCGTATGCTATAAGTCCCTGATTAAAGGTGGCCAGCCATAAAATCCCTTCACTAACTTCGGCTATACTAAAAACATTGGCGTTTGCAAATGATGTACCATTGCCAATATGAGCAAACTTTCTGTTTTTGGGATCAAATAAATGAAGTCCTCCGGCCCAGGTTCCTATCCAGTATTTGCCATTTGAAGCGGGCAAGATGGAAAGTATTTTATTGCTTTGCAATCCGGTTGCATCTATGTCTGATTTTTTGAAGTTTATAAATTTGCCGGAAGAAGGATCGAAATAGTTAAGCCCCCCACCATCAGTTCCTAACCAAAAATGGCCAGCCCCATCTGGTTGAATCACAAACACTTCATTAAAGCTGATCGACTGAGGATCCAGATCATTGTGAAGATAATGTTTAAACCGGCCACTTGCCCGGTCATAAAAATTTAAGCCTCCACCTTTGGTACCGATCCACAAATTGCCTTTGCTGTCTTCAGTTATTGTAAGAATATTATTACTACTGATGCTAAAAGAGTCTTTAGGGTCGAATCTGTAAGATTTCAACTCATTGCCGTCATAACGAAATAAACCGGTCTCTTTTCCGATCCATATAAAACCGGTCTTATCCTGAAAAATACAATTAACACGCCCCCCAAAATCCTTGGAAGCGGATAATGGAACAGGTGAAACCCGAAGGCTTTGCGCATCAACGCATTGCACAATGCAAACTAGCAGACATATACATACAGACTTATACAATACAGGTTAGTTTAGGCACACTAATTTAAATAGTCAGTAAACGGTAAAAAACAAATGTAATTAATTATACCAAAAGGAATAGCACCCCGGAGTAGCTAGTTTAGAATTAAACTTTTGTTAATGGCAATAAGTGATCTTTAAAATACTAAGGTGAAATTAATAGTTCCGACCTACTCTTCAATCAATATTTTGCTTCGGGCAGCACGAATACCACCATTCATATTCATTCCCCCTATTTTGATGGTATAAATACCGGGAAAGTCTGTGCTGAAAAAAGAAACCATTGCTGTGCTCTTTAAATCTGTGACTACATTAGGATCCCAGTGTATAGTTATTCTCCCTTCGCACAGGGCTAATTGTTGCCGGCTTGCATTGTGTGGCCCGTAAAAAAATTTTGGCATGCTAAATGGTAGCGGCTTATGAAGATACACGCCCGGCGCACTTTTAGGAACGGCCCATGGCCGGAACGGGTAGTTATTTCAAGGTATGGTATATCGCTTTCCGAGTTCGATAACATCTTTTGCTCCTCAAAAGGCAGGAGCCAGCTATTGTAAATATTATTGTACTTTTTGCTACTCATTACTCCAATGCCAACAATACCTTCTGCGGTATAATAATCCAGGTAGTTTTTAATGTACTGAAAGCGTTCGAACCTTTCTTTGGGCTACAATTCCTGGAAGGTAAAATCCACATCGTAGCCATCAATGATGAGGCGCATTTGTTTTGATCCAATAAGATAGCTCTGTTATCTTAAGGAATCGAACACGTTCAACCTTCTTGGCGGCATACTATAGAACAGTGGGAATTCTCCTATGCGAGACCCTTCCAACTGCTTTTCTATCAACTGCCCCAATGTAGCTTTACCAGCCTTTTCCAACTCCGGTTTTCCTATTACCTGGTCTGCTTCGCCGGGGCCGTTTAGATTGTGCGAACCTTTAATTAATTTGTTACTCAGGAGCACCACTTCTTCTATATGGGGAATTTCACCGGCAGGGTTGCGCTTTGCTTCTGCTTGCAGAAGGACAGTATTTACATATTTGAGCTGGAGTGCATCGTAGGGTTACATACCAGGCCATCCTGTGGTTGGGCATTTCTACGGTTGCCGGTAATGCGATTGATTCTATGGTAACACCTACATTCATGCTCATGCCGGCTTTGGTTTTGGCCTGTATAAAATAAATGGCGGTATCCGGTAACGTAAGATTTTCAAAAACAAACTTGCCTGCAATGTTGGTATCCATGTCTAATGCTAAAAAGGGATGTTTAGATCGCAAGACAATTTTAAATATTTGCCACCGGCTTATTAAAAAGGTTTAGTAGCTTACCACTAACACTGTATTGTTTTTCCGCCGCATAGGATGGCAATTTCGGGCGGGAATTAAAAAATCTTTCCAGTCATACCTTGTACAACCCTGTGGAAGCAAAAGATTGTGTAAGAAGCGCACTCGCATTGCTGCCTGTACTACGAAAATAATAAGCAGGATCTTCCACCAGGGCTTTGACATCGCTGCTAAGTAAAATATTTGAAAAGATATTTGTACTACTCTCCCCATTCACTCGTGAATCATCTGTAACAGCAAGCGAAAAGCTTCCCTGCACGGGGTTCCATCCTTGTCTTTTACGGAGATGAAAATCGCAATACTATCTCGTGTTCCATACTTTGACCGCTGCGTGCTAATTTCAAAACGAAAACTATGTGGGTGGTTTACGAAAATCAGTCTTTCGTACTAGGGTTGCATGACATCATTCAACAATGAAAATCTCGTAACTCCTCGGGCAAAAACAGATGTTAGGAATGCGTAAAGTTTTTGCCCCGGTGGCAAGACTAAATTTGGCTGCATAACAAACCATGCTTCTGCTTTGCGCAACCAGGTAATATTCTCCCGGGCGCACCGCCATACCGGAAGCATTTATCGTAACAACCATGCTGTATTTTGGAAACAAATTATCAATACTCAACCGTGTGCCATTTTGCAAAGCTTCTGGGAATGGATAAATTTTGAAGACTCAATCAGGTAATTTAATGACGGCAGTATATGTTTCGGATGATTGGGATTCAAAGACAACGCTCCCCACACTGAGGTGGCTGTTGTTAAAACCAGCTACCGACTCGTTGGTACGATTATAAATCTTACCGGCAACATCTACGTCATAGCCTAAGGAATTGAGTGCTTTAAATCCTGGGCGGTTAGGCATACCTGAGATTAGGTGACCGCCTTCGGGTAGAAACTACAGGTCTGCTGGTATATTGTCTTCGAAGATGAGTGGTGTACAAATCATCTGCCTGCCTTCATTCTGCTTTATTTCTTTTATTTCAAGGATAAGATTTTGTGTGTTGCCATCGGCATTAAATAAAACCGGTAACCCTCCATTGTCATCGGTATTGGAAATAGATCTGAAAATACTTTTAGAACCCCGGAACATCGTCGTTTCGAGCTCTTTAGCCGCAACCAGTGTATGATTTAATCCGGACAGTTGAAGGCGAGTCAAAACGCTATCGCTCCGACGTTGATTTTTCACTTGCACTTCCCAGGGCATTGCCTGGTTTTTCACCACTTGTATGCTGCTGCTACAGAAAAACTCACTACCAAAATTTTGCATCCAGTTGGTGTATGCCCTTAAAGTATAAAAGCCTTCGATAAATGTTTTTTCATCCAGTATAAATTGTCCCCAATTAAGCCGGCCCTCTACTGGCTGCAATTGTACTTTCACCCGTTCACCACTATTGCTCATCAATTCTTACCTGATTCAGCCTTAAGTATTAATTCAATTCCTATATTTTTCATGTTCACGTTTTGATTAATTTCATTTTGAAAACTGTCTTGATTCTCCATCAAAGGAGTAAACAATCTCTAATCAAGTGCTTTTATAACTTCACCGTTATCAATTTTCCTCTACTATCTACTGTACATTGCTGCTGAAGCGTTTTGCCGTAATGAGTCACAGTTATATCATACTCGCCGTTAAACACACGAACATTGTACAACCCGTTTTTGCCTGTTGTTCCCCTAACATTTGTACTCCATGTTTTTGTCACCAAATCTGTATATACCTTGCCGTGTGGTCTTAAGTTCCAGTTCTTATCCCACAATGCGCCCATGGGCAGCCAGTGTGCTTTTTCCCAAAACCCCCATTGTACAAAACCTATTGCTGATGGATGACTGAAAAGAGCCGTCATAAAATCACCGATATATCTTGCCTTAAAATCGTCATCATCGCTGTAGATGTCAAACTCGGTAATTTGAATGGGCTTCTTTAATGCAGAAAACTTATCCAGTCGTGATAACACTAACGGAATGCCTGGCGGCGTGCCCCCAATATGCGCCTGCTCGCCGATGGCATCTATGGGTGCACCTTTCTCTACTAAGTATTTAGCAGTATTATAGAAGTAGTCACTGTTTAAACCTTCACCATTATCTTTTTGCCCATGAAACATGGTGAAATCATTTAAAAACAATTTTGTTCCTGGTGCGCCTTTCCTTGCTTCATTAAACCAGTTGAGCATCGCCTGCTGCCCTAGTACATCAATAATTTCATGGTGCATGGTAGGCTCATTCACCACATCCCATTGCGAAAGTTTTCCTTTGAAGTACTTTGTGCTGCGCCTTATTGATTCTACGATGGCTTTTTGTAATGCCACTGTATCATTTTTAAGAGCGTCTAATCCTTTTGGTGAATGTTTCCACGAGGGCCAAACCATCACATGCCCCCTTACCGAAATTTTTTTTTCATTCAGCCAGTCAACTGTTTTCAATGCACTTTCAAAATGATCATCCTTATTAAACCAGTATTTCCATTTCAATTCATTCTCAAAAACAACCTGGTTAAAATAACGCTGCAGTGTATCCCGGTAAATTTTCGCATCTGCGTTATCGCCTGATATGAACGATGAGTTAATGGCAGTTCCCCAATTAAACGCACTGCGCAACATTCGAACGGAAACTTGTGCGCCGGCAACTTTGTTACCGTTTTGATCTTCCACCACAACAGTTAAATCTCCCTTCCGTATTTTCTCAATGCGTTCCTGTGCTGTAGAACGCCATGCCGCACCCGGTTTGTCACCATCATAACTTACTGTCGACCGGGGTAAATCGTTGACAAATACTTTCCCGCAATTGAGCAATGTTACCGGCCCAATTTCCAGTATCTGCGGATATTTATCAAACCGAAAAACCAACCGCACATTGTTTGGTTCTAATACGTCACCAAAACTTTTTGAATGAAAAGGAAGCTTTCTAATTTCTATTGGTATGCTGGTTTGTACCCAATCTTTACCAACCGAAAAACCTCTCTCCATAAATGCCGGCCATTCAAATTTTCCATCAACCAATTCTTCCAGTCTTACTTCTAATAATGCCTCACCTGATTCACGGGAACTTTTTATGCAGCGTGATTGAAAAGTAAGCCACAGCACATCTCCATTTTTCACAGACGTGGTTAACGGCAGGGTGATGCCCAATTCTCGGTTTGTACTTTGCTGGTTAGTGGTATTTACACGTAGTGCCTTTATAAAAGCCTGCCCGGCAACCGGCACTTCTTCAACCACATCGCTTTTCTTATCAAAACCGAAAGGACGGAAAACATGAATGTCTTTAGATAGTAATGCTGTGCCATGCGGTGTTTGTCCGGGCAATACATTTCCTATCGAGGACAGGAAGAATAGTAAAAAGATTTGCTTTTTCATTTTATCGTATGATCGTTCGTAATTGACTTTTTTTGTGCATAGATTGTTAGGTTGCAGATTTAGTTCAAATTGAACCTTACACCTTCCTTATTCATTGGTACTATTTCTCCCCTGAAAATTTTCTCAGTTTTCATCCTTTCTTTATTGTACACTTTCAGGTTTCTGAAAACCATTTTTGTGTGCAACATGCAGCGTATGGCAATTCTACCAAAGTCTAACACAGGACCATTATTAATAAACCCATCATCTGTACAATCAAACATAATCACACCATCTATTGCACCAACCAGTTTGTTGTCTATCTGTAAAAACTGCAGCTTATGCCAGGTGTCTTTTGTCAAAGGCACACTTTTAGAACCAAATGCCAAAGGATAATTCCATGGCTGTTTCATAAAAGCAGAATTGTCTAAATCGTTCCGCATGTCATCCATTTCCCGATAATATTCCCAATGGTAGCTGCGTACATCTTCGCCATAAATCATTACCATTCGCCCACTTTTCCTTAACGGATAATCAGCCATAAAATCTTCCCGGTTCATGCCGGAAGCTTGCGTAAGCAACAGGCTCAAACCACCAGAGCGTAAAGCTTTATATTCGTATTCCACGTACAGATCACCTTCAAAAGGCTTGCGTGTCCACATATACATTTGAGAATCGAGTACGGCACTATTCATTTTTTTGTTGATGGTTTCCACCAATAGCCCTTCATTGGTAATGGCTACCTGCACTGGTTTTCCTTGAATGTAAAAGCTATCAAGGTCTGTTGGTTTTGTAAGAGAGATATTCATTTTTGGTTTCCAGGTACCATCTACTTTCCAGGTAAAGGGTTTCCTGTTTTTGCCTGCATAAACGTGTTGCAATTCTTCTTCCAATGCTGCATCGTGTTTGGTATCTTCTTTTTTAAAAAGGCTATACAACTCTTTTTCGGTAAGGGCATTACTGTAAAATTTTATATCGCTGTAACAAAAAGCAGGGTTGCCTAAATACAAGGATGTATTGATAGAATCACGATGGAATTTACCAGTTTTATATTGGTCTTCCTTTCCAATGGGTATGCCATTTACATACATACGGTATTCGTCTTTTTCATAGTTCCAGCTAAGGGCAAAGTTGTACCAGACACGTCTTTTAAAACCAAAATGGCTTACTTCCACCAATGCCTTATGAGGGTAATTAAAAGCATTCTCATATAATTTGTCTTTACCAAATAGTGCAATTAAATTGGGGTGCCAGGCATTCATCCAAACCATTTTAAAGTTGGCACTAACAATATCCTGCGGGTCGGCACAATCCGATAAAAGCGGGTAAATAGTCCAGTAAGGATTGCTGATGGCCATTGTAGGTTTTGCGTTGGAAGTACCTAAATCTTCCAGAGACATTACCCACATAGCAACAGTGCCCCTATTGGCTTTCATTGTATGTGCCTTTAGTTGCAGCACACTGTGAATGCTGGTCATGTTAAGCCCTTTACGGCCATCGAGGTTTATCACTCTTGCCGGACCTTTTAATTGAATAGATGTAGTATCGCTCAAAGAAAAATCACTGAGGTAGCTGTAAATTGGTTTAGTTGTTTGGGCTGATATTTTGTTGCTGCCTAATAAAATAATCAAGCAGCAAAAGTAAAATCTTGTACTGGTTTTTAAAACCATGCTTGTTTGGTTGCTTACTATTTTCATTAAAGAAATTCTTGTCTTCATCATGATTAAAATTTATTGCCCAATGATAAGTTGGAGATCAATTATTGCCTTTTATACGTTTACCAGATGCTTTCACTACAGGAAATTCGTAGGCACCAATATCCACTTTGTTACCTGTAGGTCTTACTAATCCAATAAAATCAGTTGGGTAACTGTTGTTATTGTCGCCTTTGTTTATTGCAGGGCTGCCAGCTTTAAGTTTGAAGTTGGCGAGTTTGGGATTTGTTGAAGGGTAAACAAATTGTGGGTCGCCTATGATATTATGTTTGCCTGAAAGTTCTGGTATTGAGCCACCAAAAAGAATATTGTAATCATAAATAAGATTAGTGGTTTTGTGAACACCATTCAGTCGCTTACCAGGCCTTGCCACAATGATGTTGTTGCAAATATTTACATCATCACAATCCAATGCATAAATATTACTGCTGTTAATCTCCGGACTAGCGGAATTGAGATAAGAGATATTGTGTACAATATCCACATGGTTCATGCGGAATGTGTGAATGCCCGAGCCACCATTGTTGAAACAAATATTGTTGGCCACAAGCGATTTGCCCCTGTAATCCTTTTTAGGAATATCCAGTATAATACCATTACCATCTGTTATCCGGCAATCGTTATGAAAGGGTACATACATGCGGTTACCATAAGAAATATTGTTACGAATAATGTTTCGATAAGCAATAGTATCATTATCATAGTTATAAAATTCGTTGAACGATATACCACTGGTTCCATAGATGGTATACCAGGTATTGTTATAAACCGTGTTACCTTCTATAGTGATATAATCGCAGTTGAGAAATGCAATTCCGCCAGCGCTATTATCATGGATGGTATTGTTTGACACAACAATGTGATGACTACCCACTGCAACCTTCCGGCTGTCGGCAGTAATACCATGCGCATTGTATTTTTGCAATGGCTTTTTTTCAGTTGCGGCATGATGAGAATCAGGACAAGTAAGTTGTGCCTTTGCTGGAATGGTATCTAATGCAAGGGACAGCTTGATAGCATAGCCAACAATTTCAAGACCGTTAATGGTGATGTAGGAAATTGCCGGACTTATGAAAATGATTGCATAATTTTCGGGCGAGCCTTGCAAAAGCGGGGAGTGACCTGGGCATTTTGTGTAAACAATCTGCGCATCCTTGCTTCCAGAGCGGCGAATATTTAAAACTGCATAATCTTTGGAACTATAGGTTCCATTCATAATAAAAACGGTATCTCCAGGCAATGTACCATCAGAAGCTGCCTGCAATGTAAGAAAAGCTTTTTTGGCAGATAAGCCTTTATTACCATCGTTGCCTGTGAGTGTGCTTACATAATAGTTGGTTGCATTGGCAAAGCAGAAAGAAACAATAGCAACAATGATTAAGAAAAGTTTTTTGTACATGACTGTATTTTTTATTATACTAAAAAATGAGATTTGATTTTATTAAAGAATTAATGCGTACATACGATGTCTTTTTTTCCACTCCTCTTGATCGTTAGCTTTTTCCAATGTGCGGGAAGGGAGGGCTTGCCCTGCACCAGGCCGGTATCTCTTATTCGCAAACCTCCAAAACCAAACAGGATGGTTTGCAGGATGCCTCCGTACCCCGTGCAAAAAGGCGTGATATTGTTGGTAGGCCGTTCAGAGAAAATTCCGAAGGGCGCTTTTAGATTGGGTTTGTATGCTTTTTGAAAAAGTTCAAAGGCTTTGTCTGTTTTGCCAATACGTGCATAGGCACCGGCCAATACGCTATAGCTCATGCTTGGGCCAACAGGATTAATTTTTGATTGGTAATACTCCAGGTCATTAAGGATGCGGGTTTTGTCGGTGATGACTTCGTAGGGAAAAGCGAGCAGATTTACATCGGCTTGCTTAATCTGTTGACCATGATATGTTTGATTTTGCAGTGTGTACCCGTCCTTCTCCAAAATCACCAGTGCATCTGCTACCGTTTTCCATAAAGGGTTGACTGGTTCCTTCAACACAATCGCTGCCTTGGTAGCATTGGCTAAGGCTAACTTAGCCACCCCGTTGGTAAATGCATCGTCGTTGATGTCTTCAGCATATTCATCACTTCCTACAACATCATTGATATGGTATTTGCCGGCTGCATCTCTTGTTGCCCTTGACACCCAAAAATCGGCAATGGGCTTTATCATCGGCCAGCCTTTGGCTTTCAGCCAGTTTTGATCTCCCGTAATGGAATAGTAATTCCAGGCGGCGATGGCAATATCGGCTGTAATATGATGCTCCGTCATGTCGAGCTTGTACTGCGTGCTGGTGCCTTCATTTCCACTTAAGTCACTTTCCCAGGGGTACATCGCACCTTTGTAACCAAACTGCACGGCCCGCCGTTTGGCCTGCGGTAGCGTGTTATACCGAAAGTCCATCATGGAAGCAGCAAACTGCGGTTGTAACACAAGGAGGCCAGGGTACATCCAAACTTCCGCATCCCAGAATATATGAGCACCCCATTCATTGAACAGGCCGATGCAGGGAATGCTGTATCCAAGTCCTTCGGTTATGGAAGAGTAGAGGCAATACATGCCGAGTCTTGCATTTATTTGCGCATCGTCGTCACCGTCTATTTCAACATCGCCCTTCCATAACTCTGCCCACCGGGCCTTGTGCTCCTCCAGCTTTGGCAAATATCCACGATGGTACTCACGGCTGCTGATGCGAATGGCATCGTTGTAGGGATCAACCGTAAGGCCGGTGTGCTGAAAAGTACTCAGCATGCAGAACCGGTACGATTCTCCCTTTTTAAGTTTCACTGTAAAAGACAAGGAATGGCTCAATGAATCGGCTGACTTCTTGTATACCAATACCGGCATTCTTCCATTGAAATAAAAGGTATTGGAACCCGACACTGCATCTGTTCCCGATAAGGTTGGAAAGCGGGAACTGATGATGGGCAAGGTATCAGGAAGCTGTGCAGACAGTTTGTACATGCGATAATAAAGCAGGGGTTTGTGTACCGAAGTGATGCTGCTTCTATCTGGAATATTCACGTTGTTTTGTATCGTAAATGCTACGTCATCCATAGCCGTTAGCACATACGTCGTAATGGCTGCAACGGGTAGCTGACGCAGCGCTGCCAACTCCGTTTTTACCATTAACTGGTTACCGTATTCGTATTCGGTTGTTAGCAGAGCCTCTTTTAAATTCCATGTTTGTTTCCAGTGCCGAACGTTATTGTCGAATGCCAAATCCTTCCCATCCCGAAAAACAATGCTAACCTGTAGCGGATTGTACTCATTTACCAGGCGGGGATTATAGTCGAATTTTGTGAGCATGGCATTCGGATTTGCTGAGCGGTCGTATAAACCTTGCAGATGGACTGAAACAGGTTGCAGGCCTGTTCTATCGCTGCGGATGCCGACAATGCCATTGGCAAGGTAAGCCGGCGTGTGATTGCTGCTGGTATCAGTCGTGGTAATCACCCATCCTTTTTCACCGGCAGTCTGCGCAAAAAGCGGTGTGCCTATCAGGCAAAAAAGAACACCTCCGGCGGCGATGAGGACGATTTTTTTCAACGGAGTACACTGCTGATTTATAATGATTTTCTTCATGGAAACTATTTAATTTATTGTAAAATCTGTGGCTTTGTTGGCAGGTAACGTATTAACAAAACAATGAATGCTGCTATCATTAACGTTACCCAAATACAACATTTTCGCTTGGATAATTTCATCACTCTATCTTTAAATTGACGGTTTTGCCCTTACTATCCAGCACAAATTTTTGTATTGTTATTTTCCCATTATAAGTAACAGTTGCTTCGTATTCACCATTAAAAGCACGGACACTGTAAACTCCATTTTTTCCGGTTGTTCCATTTACATTGGTACTCCAGGTTTTTGTTACCAGCTCTGTGTACACTTTTCCATGCGGTCTTACATTCCAATTCTTATCCCACAAAGCACCAGCAGGCATCCAGTGTGCTGGTTCCCAAAAACCCCATTGCATAAATCCATTGGTAGATGGGTGGCTGAATATGGCTGTCATAAAATCATGCATATACCTTGCTTTAAAATCATCATCATCACTTGTAATATCAAACTCACTGATTTGAACGGGCAATCCAAAAACTGAAAAACGATCCAGCCGTTCCAACACATAATTAATAGAAGGAGGTGTACCACCGATATGCGCCTGCTCCCCGATAGCGTTAATCGGAGCACCATTATCAATTAAGAATTTAATGTTATTATAAAAACTTTCGCTGCCTTTATCCTTCGGATGAAACATGGTATAATCGTTTAAAAACAGTTTTACACCGGGTGCATTTTTTCGGGCAGCATGAAACCAGTCGAGCATTACATTTTTCCCACCCAATACATCAATAATTTCGTGATGGGCATAAGGTTCATTAATCACATCCCACTCAGTAAATTGTCCTTTTATAGTAGTTGTTTGTTCGTCAATTTGTTTAAGAATTACCGCACGTAAAGCAGCGGTATCGTTTTTGTATTTTGCAAGATGAGGCGAATGTTGCCAGGAAGGCCAGATCATCACATGGCCCCTGATGGGAATGTCATGCTTTTTAAACCAGTTTATACCAGCTTGTGTTTGCTGTAAATTAAACCTTGACCAGTTTTTAGCTTTCATTTCATTTTCCAGCACCACTTTATTGAAGTATCGCAGCAAAGTATCCCTGTAGATCTTTGCATTTGGATTTAAAGTATCCAGAATTAATTGAGAAGATGTTGCTGTTCCCCATGCAAATGCACTTCTCTTCATTTGTACAGAAACGCTTGCACCTGTGATAGGTTTCCCTTTTTTATCCAGCACGTTAACCGTAACATTTCCTTTCCTGGTTTTCTCAATGCGCTGGGCTGCTGCCTTGCGCCAGGGAGCATCGGGCGCATCACCTTCATAATGTACCACACTATGTGGCAGCTCTTTTAAACTTACCGACTGTTTAAAATTGATTAACTGCACGCTGCTTATTTCAAATGATTGGGGCATATCTCCACAACTCAGGATGAATGCAAGATCGCCAGCCGCAATATCCATCGCAGCTTTAAACGGAATTTGTGTAAGCACCCAATCTGTTCCAAAAGACATTCCTCTTTCAAGCAACGGTGGCCACATATATTTGCCATCGATAAACCGATCAAGGCGAACTTCAAAAAAAGCAAGGCCCGTTTCCCTGCGGCTGCTGATTGTTCTGCTGTAAAAAGATAACAGGAAAATGTCGCCTTTCTGTACGGCTTCTTTAACAGGATATTTTAAATGGTAACCATTGCCTGTAGTTGTAATTTGCATTGCTTCATTAAAAGGCTGCTGTGATATGCTAACCGGTTTTACAGAAGAAGCATATCCATTATTAGTAACCGCTTGAAACAATACACTATCTACGGGCAATAAAGAAACGCCATTGGGTAATTGAGATTTTACACTATAAAAACTGACTAAAAAAATAAAACTGACGATTGCTTTTTTCATTTCTGTTGATTTATTGAAAATGCTTTTTACAACTATTTCCTTTCATAATTAATTATAACTACCAGATCATCCTTACCGGTTGGCGTTAAACTATGTGAACTGCCGGGCAAAGTGAGTATGGCATCCCCAGCAATTACAGGAAAAGTTTTACCGTTCATTTTCATTTCACCATTACCGCTTACGATATAATAGATTTCATTATCTGCCTGGAGATGATAACCGATGGAGGAACCGGGATGTAATGCCCGTTTACGAAATACCAACCTGCTTTCTTTTGCATTGGCAAAATAATTATACGCTGTAGTCTTACCGCCACCATCATGAGGTCCCGGTTGATTAACTGCAACATCCTTTTCATGATCGAGGTAATAACCAACCTGCTGCGTTTTTCCGGCAAATGCAACAGTAGCTATTACTCCTGCTGTAAACAAAATAATTGCGACGCCCTGTATAAAACATTTTCTTTTCATGACACATTTATAAATGATGAAATAAATAAGCAGTTCGATTCTATTTATTTTTTCTCTCTATTCTTGTTAAAGCTTCATCCAGTAATCTGAATGTTGCTTCACGCTGTATATCGTAAATACGGATAAACCTTTTTGTCTTTCCGGAAAAAATATATTTGTAATCATCAGCCACTGCCGGTATAAATGGAGTTTCCCATTGTATGATGCTTTCATCAATGAGTGCAGCTATATCGCCCAGGTCGAACATCCCTTTATCCTGCAATTGAGCATAGGCAGATTTTTTGCGGATATTGTGAAGGTAGGCTCCCAATTTTCCGTTGGAAGCAATTCTCTTTTCTGATTCTTCCATTGGCATATTCAAATAAGTACCCGTATCAAATAATATAAAATTTGAGGCTTTCTCAAAAAGTGTTTGTACTGCTTTTAAATCGTTGCTTGCATTGAAATTCCAGCAGCGTTCAGGCCAGGATGTGCGGCCATGCCAGAAAACAACTATCTTATCTTTTATAGTTGAATCTTTTAAAATTGCCATGGCGGCATCAGTTGCAGCACCAAGTACTATAATCCAGACAGGATTTTCTGCCGTTGCAGTTTTTGCCATTTGAATAATGAAATCAACTCCCGCCGATTCGTTTATTTTATCTTTATAGATGATAGGATCAGAGCCCTTATTCACAGGAAATTTATTTTTCATGCCTGCATGATCAAGCACTTCCAGAATATTATTATACGATTTTTCAATTCCATTTTTACCGCCCCTGTCACCATAATGGGCTGCAACAAATCCTTCTATTTTAAACCGTTCAGGAAAGCCCAATGCCAGCGCCATAGCCCACTGGTCGTCCACTTCATTTGCTGCATCAGCATCAATAATTACCCTGAGCTGACCTTTTGGTGGAGGCCATATTGCAGCAGAATTTTGTGTGTAAGCTTCTGCACATAACATCAATGAAAATACTATCAGCAGGAAATGACTTTTTATCATTGATGACTTCCATTTTATTTTCCCGTTCATTGAATAAATTATTTATTATTTATTAATTGACTTTAGTACCTGAAAGAAATCATCTTCCATTTTCTGTACATCTATCTTTGAATAAATCCTGATCAGTCGTTGGGTATTTTCGGGTGGAGTAAGCACCTTTTTAATTGTTGCATACGCCGGTTTTACAAATGCCTGCACTAGTGCCAGGTCCCATAAAGTACGGATAGTATCCTGCGGATTGGTTTCTTCCCAACGTTGTTTTAGCATCTGTTCAAGTGGTATTTCGGTGCTTAATTTTGCATACAAATTATCCCGTTTAAACCTGTATGGAAAAGCCACATCAATGGGCATGATGATTAAATCCACGGAAGCGTTATCCAGCAAATAATCAAATGCATTTAAATCGTTGCGGATATTAAATTCACTTTTATTCCAGATGTTTTTATTCACATTATATTTTGCTCCCAAAGTATAACAAACAAGATGCTTGGCTATGGAAGTATCCAATGCAATAGCGGAAGCGATATTGGTGAGGGCACCTAAATTCAGTATGTATAGTTTTTCATTTTTTTCCAATCGCTTGACGGATGCAATTATTTCCCTTGCCGCATCCGAATTCCTGGGTTCTCTTCCACCCCATGCCCTGCCCATTTGCCTGTCGGCACCCATTGGATGAGGAATGGATAATTTGCCCATTACTTTCAGCAGTTCTTCATTTAACTGCTGCGAAATTTGAACGGTATTAATATTTTTTGTGGGGTATTGGTTCCACTTATTGAAGGCAATTAAATCTGCATTATTAAAATGAGCAGCACTTACACCTACCACTTCTATGGATGGTTCAGCTAACAGCCGGGCCAATGCATAAATGTCATCCGTTTCATTTCCCGTATCTGCATCTACCCATACTTTTTGTTTTTGTGCAAAACAATCAGCAGCAATCAAAAAAAACAACATCGAAATAATCCATAGTTTCCATTGCCCGCAGAAACCTGTATCAAATTGGTGCATTCCAAATTGTTGCTGGCTGGTGGGCTCGCCAGCTACGGCAGACGGCCTTGGTCGATTTCCCCATCGACCACAGCCGCAAAATCCTACATCAAATTTCTTTTTCATACTTCATCTTTTACTTTACATTTACTGCCAGCTTCTACTGAAATAAAATTCCCGTTGCAAAGGAATTGGCATCCATATTTGCTTCGGATAAAGACATTACTTTAACACCACCCAGTTTAAAGTTTTTAAATGTTACTCCAGTAACAGGACTGGCTGCTGTTCCGTACAAATCCCCTTCATCAGGATTTTTATCGTCGATGGTGAGATTATCAAATACCCAGTTGGTAACAGCTTTATAGCCTGAATTGAATACTAAAAATTTGTTGGTATTGTAGCTGCTTGTTTTTGGATGGGCTTCTATTCGCAGGTTTCGGAAAGTGATGTTACTCATGTTAAGGTTTGTTCCCGTTGCACCATCAACAAGTATTACAGCCGGGCCGCCATCTTTGCCAATAAGGTTGATATTTTCAAACAGCATATTGGAAGTAGCCTTTTGATTACTGAGCCAATACAACCTGCCCCATGGCCCACCCCATGCAACGATGTTGGATATTTTACAATTACTGGCGCCATGCGACATAAAAATATCATCGTTGTTAAAAATAAAACAGTCATCAATAATGTTATTGTTTCCATTTACCCAGATACCATCCGTGTTTCCATTCCATGAAATCATTTTTATGTTTCGGAACTGGTTATTGTAAGTTAAGTTATCGCTGTTATAGAGAGGGATCGTCCAGCCTGTTGTGTTGGCCATAATGATGCCTTCAATTTGTAAATTATTAGTACCATTACCTCTAATGCCGGAATGTGCACCCAGCCAGGTAATATCTGTTGATTGATGCGGCCATTGGCCCATGCAAAGAATGCCACGACCTTTAATGCTGATATTGGTGGTGTTGTAGGGTAATAAAAACGAGCCTTCTACAACTGCACCTGCCGCTATGTACACACTTTCATTTGATCTGATGGTTTTAGCCAGCCCAATATTATGTACACCAGGACCATAATAATAGGTTGCCGAAGTATTCGGAACATCGGGTGCCTCTGCAAAAATGAATAATGGATTTTTGCGGTCATTTACTTCTACGGAAATCTTTTTAGGGTCTGTTAACGTAAAAGTGATGATGTTGCCTGTTCGAACCGGTTTGATGGCAAAATTTAAGGGGCGAACAGTAACGTTACTTGCTGGATTGGTACAAGTTATTTTAACCTCTACAGAATTTCCACTGAATGCAAAACTTGTAAACGATGCGGAAGTTTCGGCCTTTGGCGAACCGCCAAAATAAGTATCCACAAAAGTATTGAGTGTTTTGTAAACAAAACAAGATTGATAGGTGGTTTCACCTGTTCTTCTTACTTCAACGGTGTAGTCGTTAGACTGCGAAAGGTTCTCTACCGAACTAAGACTGGCTCCAGGATTGGGGTAAACTGTTAATTTACCACCAACAGTTGGCGTTGTAGCCGGTGGTGTGGTAGTACCTTCTTTTTTACTGCATCCACTAAATAATAAGAATGCAAAGCCATAGACAAAAACGTTGCCTGTAAAAGTTTTAAAAGTTTTCATTTCTTACTACTGATTTTTTAAAAATTAATTTTTAGCCATAATGATTAATACAATCCCTATAATGTACAACAACAGCATAATGTACAAATTGCGGTAAGTTGCTTTGGTAGCATTCGCAAATTCTTTCCAGATAAAAATGCCCCAGATGGCAGCGATGACCGTTGCACCCTGACCCAGGCCATAAGAAATTGCCGGACTTGCTTTGCCTGAGGCTATAATATTAAATGCCATACCAACATGCCAGATAACGCCACCAAAAATTCCTACCAGGTGATCTTTTGCTGAACCTTTGAAATAATCTTTGATGCTGAGTTTGGTTCCTGCAAAAGGAAAACGCATCAACAAGCCGTTGAATAAAAAATTACTGACCACTAAACCAATTGCGAAAAATACCAATGCAGTGTATGGCGTTAGTTTACCCGCTTCGGGTGTATCAAAATCTGCAGCCATTGATACAGCCACGTATTTGTAAAAAAAGCCCATGAGCACACCTGCAACAACAGCCAGTATTAAGCCCTTTGAAGAAAAAGTGGATTTGCCTTTATTAACCTGCTTGTATGCGTTGGCATTAATGATAATGGCAATGGCTATGAGTGCAACGCCACCAAAAAGTAAGAAGGCGTTACCTTGCGGATTGCCGGAATAGTTTACAATCACACCAAGAATTAAAGCGATACCAATACCTACCGGAAACGCCACGGCCATACCTGCCAATGCAATGGCAGAAACCAATAAAATATTTGCCAGGTTGAATACAACACCACCAACGAATGCCGAAATAAAATTACTGTTGTCAGCTTGTTGGAGATCTTCCATGAATGGCCGCCCTGTTTCACCAGAACTTCCCATGGTAAATGCCATGATGATGGCAAGTAATAAAATACCAAAAGCATAATCCCAGTAAAATAATTCAAAACGCCATTTGGAGGAACTGAGTTTGGTGGTATTGGCCCATGAGCCCCAGCACAGCATAGTGATGATGCAATAAAAGATGGCTGTGGTATAAGACTGTATAACAAACATGATTATGATTTAGGTTTTACTCAATAGTGATTTTTTTCCAGTAGGCATTTCCCGTCCACTTGTCCGTAAAATCTACATTCTGGTACAAGCGAATAATTACTTCCGTTCCTTTATACTTTGATAAATCAATCTTTACTGTTTGCCATTTTCCAGCTTTATCCGTAGCTTCTATGATTTTATCAAGTACTTTATCGTTATCTAAAAATACCCGGAGCTTCCAACATTTTTTTTCTTCGGCGGCAACAGTAAGCACCATTGTTTTTTTATCCGCTACCTGAAAAGTTCTGTGCAAACACATGCTTCTTGCAACAATAGCAGGATAAGTTATCAATAGACCGTCATCAATATAAGTACCCCTTTGTGCGTTCACAATTGACCAGTCTGCGTTCCATTTTTTCAGCATATCATTTACTGTAAACAATTCTGCCGGCTGGGTAATTATTTTTTCAACAGGTATTTGTAAAACATCATTTTGCCCTTTTATACCATGGTCTTTCAGAATGGCCGTACCAACGTTTACGGTACGTTCAGCCAGGCGGGTAATGCTTTCATCAACTGGTGGCAAAGCGTTTTTACTACCCATTTTATTGCCCTTTATCCTGTTGTGCAGGCCATCAATTAATGGTTTGGGAATTCCTTTAGTACCCTGCATGGCTGCCACCGCAGCACCGGCACTTGCTCCATTGCAATCTGCATCTGTATTATCGCCAGCCGTGCAGGCAAGGTTAAGGGTTTTTAAATAATCCCCATCCCCTTTTAATAAACTGGTTGCAATAATGCCACCATTTGCCACGGCATTATTTGCCATTGGATAAACCGGGCGCCAGGTTGTTTCAATTTGCTCAAAAATTTCATCAGCACTCATTCCATTTTTATCTGCGGCAATCACCATATCCAAACATTGACGGAAGGGCGATTTTTTATCAATTAGGCTGGCAGCTTTTTGTACCACCATATGCATCTCTGTTTCATTAAAGGCTGCACTTATCAGGGCTGCCACAAAAACAGCTCCGTCAGAACCTTCTGCATATCCATTTACATGACCATAATACCTGGCCAGTTTGCCTGCGAGGTTGGGCATACCCGGAGCAAGAGCACCATACAGTTCTGCAGAAAACATGGGGCCGATAGTAAAGAACAAACGGTTGTTAAAAGGATGTCCACTCATCGGTGCTTTTATGCCTTTAAGCATCGCTCTTTTTGCTGCTGCACTTGACCCATAAACGCCACAGGAATCTTGCAGCCATTGATCGCCCAATTGCGCTACCGTCATACCGGTGCCATATTTTTCAAAGGCTTTGATGGTAATCATTTCATAATACCAATCGTCATCTACCGGTGCATAGTCAACAGGTTTAGGAAATTCATTTACCCACTTAACGGCTTTTTCATTATTCTCAAATTGTATTGCCAGCAGGTAACTGATCATTTGGCTGGCCCATATAGCATGTACTTTATCGTAATAGTCAGCCTGGCTTAATTTAAATACGGGAGGTTGTATGCCTTTTTTTGCGGCAGGCTTTACCTGCGCAAAAACATTTGATGAAAATAAGAAGACGCATATTGATAAAAAATATTTTTTCATGTTGCGTTGTTAATTGTCGATTTCATTTCTTGCTGGTGCAGATGTTTGTGCACCCATTTTTGTAACAGAAATAGCTGCTGCCCTGCTGGCAAACTCAACCGCTTCTTTCCAATCTTTTCCCTCTGCCAATGCAACTACTACAGCTCCATTAAACACATCGCCGGCGGCAGTTGTATCGATGGCTTTTACTTTTACTGACTCAATCATTCCCTGGAAAGATTCCGCATCAACATAAGCACCTTTACTACCCATCGTGATAATTACATTCCGAACGCCTTTCGATTTAAAAACAAGTGCCGCTTTTTTGGCTGTTTCTTCATTTGTCACTTCTATCCCTGTGAGCAGTTCGCTCTCAGTTTCGTTGGGCGTAATTAAAAACAACCCATCATACACCATATCGGGCAATAGTGCTGCAGGTGCAGGATTCAGGATAAAATTGATGTGATTTGTTTTTGCGTATTGGGCCAGAAATTCTATAACAGGCAAGGGGGTTTCCAACTGCGTAATTAACCAACCAGCATTACCAAGGATTGACGATGCGTTTGCCAGGTCTTCAACAGAAAGCAACGCATTGGCACCGGAAGCTACAATGATGGTATTCTCACCCTCTTCGTTGATGGTGATTACTGCAACACCAGTCGGTGCCGTATCAGTTTTTAATATGCCACTTGTATCAATACCATCTTTTGTGTAACCGGCAACAGCATCACTACCAAATGAATCATTACCTACTTTACAGATGAAACTTACATCGCCTCCCAGTCTTGCCGCAGCAACGGCCTGGTTAGCCCCTTTTCCACCCTGGAAAACAAAAAAGTCACCACCCAAAATAGTTTCACCCGGTTTGGGAAAGCGATTTGTCTTCAACACCATATCTGTATTTGAACTGCCTACAACAACAATTTTGTTTTTCATTATTCAGATGATTTTTTGATCCAGGTTGAAATAACCCCACCAGTCTGGCTGGCATCGGCATAAGAAACAAGGACGATAATTTTATCTTTCTTATTTTCAAACGCCTCTATCTGAAAAGCTTCACCGCCAATCCAGTTGTTTGGATGGACATCAGATGTTGATTGCAACTGAATATTATTTTTATTCACTGTTACTTCATCAGCGTTAAAACCATTTATGTTTTTATCAAATGCAAGCACTTGCGGCCCACGCTGAAATGCGACCATGCCCGGATAACCTTTACCACCATCTAAAACAATGGTTGGCATAGGTTGGCATGTTGAAATTGATGAGCACTTTATTGCCCTTCTTCCATACTCTTTTAACAGCAACAATTTCATTGGCATTTACTTTCAGTTTCTTTCCATTTATGGTGATCGTAAAATCGCAGGACCACCAGCGTTTTCTGAAATCAACAGCAAATGATGATACTGTTGTCTTGTCCAGAAGAATTTCAACTTTTCCATCCTTTAGATAATCTGTTGTTGTAACAAACGAAACGGCTGCATTATTCGCTACTGTAGTTTCATATTTACCTGGCTGATAAAAAAGAAAAGCAGGTTTACTATTAATTTTTCCATTCAGAAATAAGGAGTCATTGCCAAAGCCCTTGGTACACTACTCATCCAGCAGGTAATTTCGCAACGGTAGGTTTTTACACCCATCGGTGCCGTGTAATAACTTACACAACCTGTTTGCGGATTTTCTGCTCCTGCTAAATGATTGTACACCGAGCTTCGAGTAAATTGATGTATTTCACTTCGCAAGTAATACTGAGTAACCGGTAATTAAATTGAATCCAGGTAGTCGTTACACAACCTTCTCCCATATTCGAAATATTTTCAGCAGGCAAAAATTGGTCATCCCGGATGGGATGGTTATTTAAACTCTTCCTGCTTATTTATTACCCTCTTTCAAATAATATTCTAGCGTAAACCACTTACCAATAGGCACCTTTTTTATAGGCATCAATATCAGTTGACGTATATCTTGCTGGCAATCCGTCATTGGTAAATGCCTCCTTATACAGTTTAGCAAAATTACCCGCACCTAAAAACTTAGGCAGAGATTCCTCTGCGATGTAGAAACATACAGTTCCTCTAACGATTACTGCTATAAGAATCGTGGTATACACAACCCTGAGATACTTTTTAAAAAATGAATACTAAATAGAAAGTCTTAGTTTTCATCTACATGTAAAGAATTCAAAATCCTAAAAATCCGTAAGAATGAGAACATTTATATCAACTTTTTAATGTTTTTTCAAAACCTTTACTCACCCCGGTAGTTTACTTCGAGTGTTATTGGTTTTATTATACAATCAAAGCCTTGTACTCATCTTCATTTTTTGAGTTCTGTAAAAAAACCGCAATCGCTTTAATAATTTTCACATATTATTTATCAAAAAGCAACCTTACAATTTCTTATTTGGTAAACCAATAATTGGTTTACCAAATATAACGAGAATATGTTAATTCAAACAACTTTTGTAATCTTTATTTTTTTTAAGGAAGCGTTTCATCAACGACAGCTTTTACAATGTATAAGTCAATTCGCTATCAATTCATCACCCTGGGGTGTATATCATACAAAAAAGTGAGCCGAATAATTTTCCTCTGCATTCAATTAAGAAACCTTTCAAAAAATATCACCGATGGTTTAATTTATTATTCAATTTTATTGAATTTAAATTGAGTAAATCTATCGCAAATTTATATTTTCCTTCATTTATCTTGGCCTGGCGCATATTCCCGGAGGTTCTTAAAATTGTTTACATATCAACAATGGCAGCAGCTATTGCCATTAAAGTTGGCAGTAAACGTTTTCCGGAAAAGTTACCCCTTGCAACGAGATGAATAGATCACTGCAGATTCAGTAGAAGGTCAACTATTTCATATTGAACGCAGGTTCACTTTATGTGCTGATACATTTAATTTTTTACCGGTCCACAATTCGTAATACTGCAGCTTATCATCATCCACCAATAGATCAATTTTTGATGCAACATCTTCTTTGTCTGAAACAATATTCCAGATACTTACTTCATTATTTTGCCAGGAAGAAGTATGTGCTTGTTCATTGCCAGATGGTAAGTATGGCTTCCATGAATCGGATGTGTACAGATAACCAAACTGCTGGTAAATGGTATTTATTTTCCGTAATATCTGTCGGTCCTTTGCATTCCAAATATTCATGTGGCCGAAAATATTTTCCCAAACCAATTTTCCCTGACCGTTGATCCAACTGTAAGCCATATTGTTTTGCCTGTCAGTTATCCATCGGTTGATGGTCCATTGCAGATGTTCGGAAACCAACCATTTTACTCTTGGTATTCCACTGTTAGTGTAAGGCGTTAATGTTTGTCCCCTTGATGTAGCAATAGTGTTGTAACCCTGAATGTTTTGTAGTGTTGGATGATGCTCTGTTCCTAAGCTAACATTTTTTTATATTTGTCCAATGCCTGCTGAAAGCGATTCCCATCAAACCCGGTATCAAAAAACAATCCGTCGGCATTTGTTTTAGCTATTATTTCTCCCCAGTGGTCAGCATCTGCTGTGGTTGTTCTCCTGATATCAATTTCCCAAGGTATGTAGGGAAAATAGCCCTTCACATTATTCTTGTGAAAAACCTTGATCACATCACGAAGTGCATTGATGCCTCCTGGAATGGCATCTACTATGTCCCAGACATTGTGGTGATCAATACTAATATTCGGATAACCTATCCAGATTAATACGGATTGAAAACCCCCAAATTCACGTTTCATTTTGTCGCAACAATTCTGTGCTGTAAATACTTTTTTATTTGCATCCCCAAAATCATGGTCCCATAAATAAGCAAAGCCTGAAATGAAACTTTGTTTGATCCATTGTGTTCCCGGCCGTTGGTACAGTTGCTTATCAATGCCCATAGTTTTTGATAAAACCCAGCTTTCATTTCATTGTACGTTTTTACATTTGCCTTATTTTAGGGGATGGATAAATTCAGACCTTGTACATCTATTTTGATAGAAGCTGTAGCATTGGTATCAAAAAAAATAACCGGCTGCACCAGCAGATTTTTTGTATCAAATTCCGGAATGGGGATTTCAGTATTAATCGAAGTGACTTCTTCAGCAATAGCAATCGTATCAACAGCTTGCATCTGGATAGAAACGCCATATTAGTTGGATAACAGAAAGCCCGAAAATGAATAAAAAGAAACCTGGTAATTTTTTTTAATCTTCTCAATATTTCTACCGGTCCAAATACGTCCAGTGTTTCAAAATTGTCAAATAGCAAAACGGATACCTTCATTTGTTGAGTGTTACTAAACTGGTATGAAAGTTTTTATCTTTATTATTTTCGGCTCATTCCTAGTGGGTGCATTTAAAATTGTAGGAAGGGTTGCCAACCTTGTGCAGCTTCTTTTCTGCTAAAAACACTTTAAAAAAGGTTGGCAACCCTCTTTTGAGCTGCGACAATTTTAAATACGTCCTTTCTAATTATCTGCTGTATTTATAGTTTAATCAACTGCCCCGATGCAGCCGATTTGTAAATGGCTTCTACAATTCGAATATCGCTTAATCCTTCATCGCCAGGAACCAACATGGGCTGGTTGGCTTTGATGGATTGTGCATCATCATCCATCTGCTTCGCCTGCTGAAAGGGTACCTGATATGGAAAGTGAATTTCGCCTAAAGGGCTACTTCCTTTTAAGCCGTTATAACTAGAATGGGGCTCCATATTGATGCTTCCTTTTTCACATTCAATGTCGAGGAAATTGATGTTTTCACCAAAGCTTGTTTTAATATCGGCCAGCACTCCACCCGGAAATTCGAGGGTAGCAATGGTGGTTTCATCCAACCCGTTTTTATAAATCTCTGGCCGGTTAGTAGAAGTTTTAGCAGACCGGACAGCAACCGGTTCCATACCAGAACCCAATCTTGCACCCTGTATGGCATATACGCCCATATCGTACAAGGCACCGCCGCCCATTGCTTTTTGTTGCTTCCAATGATTGGTCCGTCCATCAAAATAACCTGCAGCACATTTCAGCTTTTTTACTTTACCAAGTAATTGTTTGTTTACAATTCGGCGATATTCCTGTGTATTTGGATCGTGTTGCAGACGGTAACCAATTGCCAGCGATCGGTTATTATTTTTGCAGGCATCTATCATTTCCTGGCATTCGGTTGCGTTCATCGCCATTGGCTTTTCGCACCAAACATGCTTGCCTGCTTTCGCAGCCCTTATTACAAATTCGTGGTGCATAGAGGGAGGCAGCACTACATACACCACATCGATCTCAGGGTTATTGGCTATCTCATCAAAGTTTTGATAATTGTAAATATTTTTATCGGGTATATTGTATTTTTTTTGCCAGGCGGCTGCTTTGGAGGGAGTTCCTGTAACAATACCGGCTAAATAACAGTGTTTGGTTTGTTGCAATGCAGGCGCCAGCAAATCGGTGCTGTAGTAACCAAGCCCTACCAAAGCCACTCCCAACTTGCCGCTACCATTGCGACCTGCTGAAAATAAGGATTGCGGTGCGGTAATAATAGCAGCACTTCCCAGCGCCAGATTTTTAATGACTTCTCTACGTGATATATTTCTCATGACTAAGATTTTTTGATTGAAATGAATGTTGCTGTCTTTGACCAGTATTTTTTGGATGAAAGATTTGTAAGATTATTTATACGCCGGGTTTAATTATTTCCTGCAAGCGGTTTGTAAATTTAAAGCGCTAATAAGTTCCTGTCTTTGACTAGGATTTTTTGGATGAAAAGATTGTAGGATTAATTATACGCCTGGTTTAATTTTTCCCCGGTAAGCGATTTGTAAATCTAAGGCACTAATCCTAATCCTAAAATCCATAAAATCCTGGTCAAAGACAGTAAATATAGATTAATCCGGCATTTTTCTGGATGAAAGGATTGTAGGATTATTTATAAGCTTGGTTTAATTTTTTCCTGTAAAGCAGCTTGTAAATTCAAGGCACTAATCCTAACATCTTCAAATCCAAAAAATCCTAGTCAAAGACAATAATATAAATTAATCCGCCTTTTCAATTTTCTCCTTTAAGCAGCCTGTAAATTCAAATCCCAAATCCTATCATCCTAAAATCCAAAAAAATCCTGGTCAAAGACAATGATATAAATTAATCAGGCTTTTTCGGATTATTCTTTAGTGCCTCTATTGCTTCCGGATGCTTTGTGTTGTAGATTCGCTTGTACTGCAAACTATTTGACCCAAAATTGATAAGCAAACCTACGGGTAAATTATAAGCTTCCAGATAATTCCTGCATTGATTCAAGTCGCTGTCTCTCAAGTCAATGATTGCCTTTAACTCTACCATTATTTTTTCTTCCACAAAAAAATCAACACGCCGTGTGCCAATTTGTTCCCCTTCATAAAAAATATACATTTCCATTTCTCTAGAAAAATTTAATCCTTGTTTTCGCATCTCAATGGCCATGGCCCTTTGATAGATTACTTCCTGAAAACCATTGCCCAAAATGCTATGCACCTTCATGGCACATCCAATTATTTTGTGTGTTAACTCCTGGTAAATCATCTTCAATAAATTTTTTTGGATGAAAAATTTGTAGGACTGATATTATGAGTTTTAAAAATAGTATTTATATTATCCGGCTTATAATTTTTTGGAAGAAATTTTTTTAGAATGGTACGATGATAGGATGAAATGATTGTGAGATTTTCTTTCTGCTTTTTCAATCTGCTTCTTCAAACAGGCTGAGCGTTGGGTGTACCAATCCTATTATCCTCAAATCCAATAAATACCAGTCAAGACAATGTTGAAAATACAAAAACGGCCATTACAACATGTACGGCCGCTTTATCAAACGCTGGTCGGGTAAACTATTTATTATCCCAGATAATATTGTAATCGCCGTTTTCCTTTTCCTTTTGTTTAAGGGCTTGTAAGCCTTTTCTAAATTGCACTACCAGGTCCTCAATTCGGATTACAGTGGTTAGCTGGGAGCCTGCTTTGATATCATCCATCTTATAACCTTTACCAAT
The DNA here is from genome assembly GCA_041740215.1 of Ferruginibacter sp. Classification (GTDB taxonomy): domain Bacteria; phylum Bacteroidota; class Bacteroidia; order Chitinophagales; family Chitinophagaceae; genus Ferruginibacter. The sequence continues at coordinate 50,248 of JBGSMI010000148.1, read as the reverse complement.
AATTAGTGAACTAAAATATTTGGTGGGGAAGAGGTCACCATTTGTAGGGCCTAATAATTCGGTGGCCAGTTTGGGAACCAGCACGCCTTTATTTCCATCCCATGCTACCTGCAAATCGAGTGTTACTTTTAGGATGGCATTGGCACCGCTTTGGTTGATGAGTTTTGTAACGTTGTTGTTCGGGCCCCACTGTTCTGTAACAGGTACAAAGTTGGATACCACTTTTAATCCCTTGTACCCTCTTGACAATTCCACCGTAGTATTTTCATCATCTTTGCTAAATTGATCCATACGCTTGTAGGCTTCAGTACCGGTTATTTTTTCTATTGGCATTACTGGCGCATTCAGTTCCTCTTTTATTACCAGGGTAAGTTGTTGGTACAATTCGTTTAATACATAATCCCATTTTTCGTCGGGCAATTTCGGAAACTGCAATGTCTTGGTGGTAGTGGTATAGGAGTTGCCGCCGATATTGTATTTTGTACTGCTTTTATGATCGTACATTATACCACGTAAAGCAAATGACAGAACACCAATGTCTTTTATTTTGCTAAGCGCCATGCTGCTAAACGCATTGGCTTTTGTAAACTCATACTCAACCGGACCGTCGCTAAACTTATCGCTACCTTTTACCGTAATACCTTTGCTTACTTCAATATCTGGATTGATATTGGCATACCGGCCAGCCTGGTAAGAATCTGTATAATCAACCGCGGTATAAATACCCGACACATCGGTTGCTTTTTGATTGGTACTACGACTAACGGATAAATAACTCTTTTTAAAATTTGTCATCGAGCCATTGGTATTGTTTACATTTCTGAAATAGGCGGCAGGGATGGTAATTTTATTTGCCGAGGGAAAATAGCCTAACTCACTCCAGTAACTGATGCCAATGGTTTTAACGAGTAGGCGCACTGCAATGGTGGTGCCTTCGGAGCCGGGCGGATTATCAAGTTCTAACACCATATCTTTTGCAGGATCGAGGTTAATGGATTCGTCTTTACTACCGTTGATGGCGACTAACTTTACACCATATTTTGGAGGGTGTACGGTGAAGTTTGCTTTTTGTCCTTTTTCACTGGTGACTTCAATTTTTTTCGGAGATGTATTGTCACTTGAGAAGCTGGAATATATACCCATGGTTATAAACTCTGCGGGCTTGCCATCTACCGTTACAGTTCCTTTAATTTTACTGAAACCGAAGGCATCTTTTTTCGTAAACATGATCATGGTTTGGTTGCCATTGGTTTTCCAACCTTCAAAAAAAGCCATTTCTGCAGTGCCCAAATTACCGGGTGGTAGATTGGCGATATTGTAAATGGTGGGCACCACGGTGCCCAAATCATCGGTGCTGGCGGTTTGCATGGTACCGCCGGTTACCTTGGCTACCTTGGTAATTAATTTGGTAAATATATTCGCACCACCTTTCTTGCCTTCCCTGCTTTCGGCCTCTTTAGGTGTAGCGGTTGAATCGGTAGTGGCTTGTTTTTTCTTTTTGCCAAATACGTTGCCGAGTTGTGCGTGGCTGCTGCTTAGCAAAGCAAAGGTGATGGATGTAAGCAATATTTTTTTCATGTTGTATAATTTAATGCAATTATACAGCTTGGCAGGATTTTAGGCAATACCGTTCTCACGGTATTCTACGGGACGAATGTGCTTGTGATGGTACGCCCATTTTACCAGCGATAATACATTGTGGCAGTTGGTTTTTTTGTAAATGTTTTTGCGATGGGTTTCTACGGTTCTTACGGCAATGGCGAGTATGGTTGCTATTTGAAGATTGGAATAATCTTTTTCGATTAATTGCAGAATTTCTACTTCTCTGCTGGTTAGTTTATTCATGCTGTGTTATTGTTTGAGTTACAATATTAGTCAGGCGATTGGTGATTTGAAATACCGTTGAGAAGGTATATCGTAGATGTGAATCGGACAACCACAGATTAAAACCTGTTGTTACAATTTGGTGAAAGCCGATAATGCTTTGCCTTTTTGGAGAAGGTTAATTTTACGGAATAGTTCCGAAATCATTTCGATAACAACTGGTGCTCATAAGCCCACTTCACCAGCGTTAATACATTATTGGTGTTGGTTTTTTTGAAGATATTTTTACGATGGGTTTCTACGGTTCGTATAGAGATATTGAGCACTTCAGCCAATTGTTTGTTGCTTAAATCCTGCTCCATCAGGCGTATGATTTCAATTTCTCTGCCGGTTAGCCGGGTATCTGAAACCTCTTTTGTCCGGTTACTTTGTTGCTCCAACGCTGCTAATATCTGCGGCTGAAAATATTGTCCGCCATTGTACACTTTTATGATGGCCTGCAATAACTCCTCTTTATCTGTTTGTTTCAGCAGGTAGCCATGTATGTCTGCATCGTTGATCATTTCTTCTACAATGTCGCCGGCGCCACTCATGCTGAGGGCAATGATTTTGATGTGCGGAAATTGTTGCTTTGCAGCTCGTGCCAGTTGCTGCCCGTTTATGCCTTCCATCATTACATCACTCAATAAAATATCAACGGGATGTTGTTGTAGTTTGATCAGCATCTCTTGTCCGCTGTTGGCCGTTACTACTATTTCTACCTGCTGTTGCTGGTGCAATACCGCCTTCAGTCCGTCTATTACAATCTGGTGATCATCTACCAGGGCCACTTTTATTTTGTTGCTGTCTGTCATGCTTCAATCGGTATATGAATGGCTACTAAAGTACCGTTGCCTGGGGCTGTATTCCACTCAACAGTTCCTTTTAAATATTGCACCCTGTTTTTAATATTGCTTAAACCGATGCCATCGCTATTGGTAGTTTTACCGGCATCAAACCCTTTTCCATTGTCTTCAATCATCACATCAATGCCATCAATTTCCTGGTTAATGGAAATATCTAAATTGCTGGCTTCAGCATGTTTAATCACATTGTTTACACTTTCCTGTATCACCCGGTACAATACCATCTCCATATGGTTGGGAATTGGTTTTTGCAGTCCATCCGTTTGTAAATTGATGGATAATTTATTTCCGGAGATTTGTTGTATAAATTCCCTCACAGCATTTACCAATCCTTTTTTTAATAAGGCATTGGGCATCATATTATGACTTACACTTCTTACTTCCTTGCAGCTTTCATCTACCAGCACCAGGCTTTTATCAAAGAGTTGCTGCCCCTGTGGTGTAAGTGTTGCCTGTTCGTTGAATGCTTTTAAATTTAACCAGGCTGCACTCATCAATTGACCTACGCCATCATGCAAGTCGCTGGCAATTCTTCGGCGCTCTTTTTCTTCAGCTTCCAGTATGCCTTGCATGGCCATGTCCTGTTGTTTAAAAATTTCCTGCTGTAGCGTTGCCTGTTGCTGCGTTTGTTTGCGCTGGTAAAAGAGATAACCTGACAAAGCCAACAACAACGTAAATACCGAAATGCCAATTATGGTATTGTTCTTTTTGGTTAGTTCCAGTTCCTTTATTTTCTTTTCATTACCCAGTTGTGCAATCCGTTGCTCCCTTTGTTGGGCATCAAGTTTGTTTTGCAAGATGGTTTCTTCCTTACTTTTTATAATCAGCCCGTTTTCTTTCAGTTGCAAATCGGCCATAGATATGGCAAGTTTTTGATTGGAGATATTGAGCAGGTTATCAATAATGTCAATCCGCTGGTTCTCTATTTGCAACGATTTAATGGAATCTGATTTTGACAGCAGGTTAATCTTCAATTGCTTTTTTTCGGTTTCATATTTTCCTTTTACATCCTCAATAATTTTGATTTTATCTTTTGCCAACATGGAGTCACTGATGCTGCTAAATTTAATCTGGTAAGTATAGGCATTTTGATAATCACCTTTTTCCTTGTAAAGATTGGCGAGTGTTTCATTGGCATCTTTTTCCAGCTCGAGGTATTGAATTTCCTGCGCAATTTTTAGCGACTGTAATAGATAGTTTTCAGCGGCAACGTAATCTTTGTTCATCATTGCCAAATCACCTAATTCAGTAAGGGTAATGGCCTGTGTCTGTTTATTTTTTGTGCTTAAGGCCAATTCATAAGATGCCTTGTAATTTGCCAGTGCCTCTTTTATTTTATTTTGATTTTTCAAAACCAATCCCCGGTTGCTGTACACTGCGGCCAATCCCCTCGTATAGGTAGTTCCCCTAAACAGGTTCAACGCATCATCAAAATATTTTTCTGCCAGTGGATAATTCTTTTGCCGGTTGGCAATCAGTCCAAAGTTTACATATACTTTACCAACCTCTATCAGAAGCCCGAGCGATTTATAGATGGCGATGGCATTATTGCCATAAGTAATGGCATCATCATACTTTTTCAGTTCCTTGTATAGTACACTTAAATTAAGACTTATGCTAGCCACACCTTTCTGGTCATTGATTTCTTCTCTTATAGCAATGCCTTTCAATAAATATTCAGTGGCTTTTACCAGATTGCCGTTTTGTATGTACTCGGTGCCAAGGTTGTTGTAGGCCATACCCACACTTTTTTTATTGTTGTATTTTAATCCAATTTCGATGGCTTTGCTGTAGAATGCAATTGCCTCTCCACTTTTATTCCAGTCGGAATATAGATTGCCCATACTGCTATACAAATTGGTGAGTATAGCTTCCTTGTTATTTTTTTTTGCCAGTATCTCCACCGCTTTATAATTAGAAAGCGCTTTTTCCATATTATTAAAAGTCATGTAAAAAATGCCGAGGTTATTGTACGCATCTATTTGTCCGTCTACATATTTTAACTGATTGGATAATATGAGGGCGTTGGTAATATTTTGTATCGCCTTTGCAGAATCTGTATTAACGTATTGTATGGCCAGATCCACCAACAGATTTACCTTGTTGGTATCCGGCAGGGCAGTAGCAATTTTCTTTTCCAGGCTGTCGATGCGTTTGTTTTGTTGCGCCTGCAAATGGGCAAATGAAAAACAAACCAGCAAAACCAAGGTGGCAATCCGGTGAAGCATGTATTTTTTTTGTTAAGGCAAGTACAAGGTTAATGTATTTAAGCAAGCTGGCATAAAAAATTTTCAAAATGTTCTAATGGCCATTTATCAACTGAACAAGAAAATTCCAAACGGGTCAGCTTTGTGCTTCATCCGTTTTGATCATTGAAAACAGCATGGTAAAGATGAATAACCAGTAAAATAATTTGTTCATTTTTTGTTCGTGTAAATCTGCCTTTAATAGCTACGTCATTATATACCCACCAGTACGGATTTATCTAAGAGCAGCCAATACCAAACTAATCATTTTTTGAAGACTTTTTTTTAGCAGGTTTTGTTTTGAGAAGCACAACAACAAATAGCAACTTCTTCTATTGTAGAAATGGACAGAGTGTAGGGGGAGGAAACTGCATAAAAACTGGTAAACTGGTATTGTTTATTGCGACAGAGGCTTATGACGAGTCTTTTGCATGCAATGAACTTGCTGTCATTTGCCCTTAAATTTGAGTAGCTGTTTAGTTTATAATTGTATCGTCCTGAAAGTCAGGTTGATTCTTGGCCGGGTGATTCGCTTCATCGCTGGTAGTTGATGCAGCCAATGGGTTTGGGTAGTGTCTTTCATCACCAGCAAACTACCATGTTCTAAAATAACTGACACGCTTTCTTTGGTCTCTTTGTGTTTGAAAACGAATTTGCGTTCTGCTCCAAAACTCATTGATCCGATCGCCCCGTTTTTCTTTAAATCCTTTTCAGCGTCGCTGTGCCAGGCCATTCCTTCACCGCCATTGTGGTATAAATTGAGCAAACAGGAATTGAAGTTTTCGCCGGTCCGTTCTTCCACAATTGATTTTAGTTCAAGTAATTCTTTTGTCCAGGATAAAGCCTTTTTGTAGTATTGGAGTAGGTGTAGTCAAAATCCATGTCGCCATACCAGGCTACTTTGCGTTTGGTAACGATTAGCTTTCCATAGATAATGGCCTGGTCGTTTTTCCATTCGATTTTTTCTGTTAAACAATCAAAGTATTGATTTGCCTGCTGGTGGGTTAATAACTTTCCATAATAATTTACAATCCCGTCTTTGGGCAATAAATTTTTTGAGCTTTCTATTTCGTTGTTGAATAAATCCATTGCTGCAAACTGTTATTAATAGTGTTCTCAAGACGAAATCCACCTTTATATCGATTCATGCCAAAGTAAAGTAGTTGCTGAATGCTGCTTTCACTCGTTTACTTTTGCAACGCTATAAGTTTTAGTAAATTCCTTTAGTCTTTTTTAAAAGGTCAAATACCTTAAGCTGAAAAATCGCTTCGCATTAAACTGTCCGTAAACACTGAAGTTAATACAAAGCACCAAGCTTTAATTTAATCGCTTAACCCACTTTTTTTCCCGGATGCCTGTTGGTAGTTCAGTATTTTTATATTTCAATATCCGTAACTCTATAGGAAAAATATTTGTCTATCCTTTTAATTGCAAGACCCGACGGGATAGCTTTAATCGCAAAATTGCTTAATTCAATTTATATTAGGTTTTCAAGCTGGTCCATTTTCCGCAATTTCAAACTTTCTTTTGTAATATTTTCTGAACGGGGAAACTGTAGCTTTTCATATTGATGAAACTTGCGTATTCAAAATTGTCGCAGCTCAATAGAGGGTTGCCAACCTTTTTTAAAGTGTTTTTAGCAGAGAAGAACCTGCATAAGGTTGGCAACCCTTCCGACAATTTTAAATGCACCCGACAAACGCCTTTGAGGACAAGCCGTATTTTTGTATTGATTTTGCCAGAATGCAGGCACCTTCAATTGCCATACACCCGCCCTGCCCTAAATTGGGCGTAGTTGGATGTGCCGCATCTCCAATTAAAGTTGTATTCCCTTTTGTCCATCCTTTATGTGGAATTCTGTCTACCAAGCTATTCTTGAGAATATCTTTAGTATTATTGATTAACTCAGGAATGGGTTGATGCCAGCTTCCAAATAAACGGTTTAATTTTTTTTTGGTACCCTCTGGATTGTCGTCTTGCAAATAATCTTCGGTGCAGGTTGCCCACCAACCATATACACCATCTTTAATGGGAACAATCCCGACCCTTTTACGTTTACCAAATGTTTCGCTTCCATATCCGATGTCAAAGTTGGTTTTTACAACTCCACGCCAAATATTATAACCCCGGAATATGGGTTTTCCGTCATTGATGATATCTTGTCGAACCACTGAATGAATACCGTCTGCCCCAATGACGGCATCAAATAACATCGTCTCCCCATTTTTAAATTTAAGTTCAATTTTTTCATCGGCCTGATGGGTAAGTTTATCTAAAGAATAGTCCTTGTAAAGTTTAACCGCTATGTTCTCTAATAAAATACGGTGTAAGTTAGCTCTGTGAATACAAATTACAGGATAATCACTCTTAGGCTCAGATTTAGCGAGCACTGTTCCGTTGCTTGTTTTAAGATAGACTGTTTTAAAATGTCCACTACTTTCAAGAATAGGCGATAGAAGTCCTATGTTGTCCATTACGCAAAGCGCATTGGGAAAAACACTTATTGCAGCACCTGTTTCTCCAAAATGTGCGTTTTTCTCCGAAATATGAATGTCATATTCCGTTGCTGTTAAACAACGGGCAAAAGTTAGACCTGCAATGCCACCACCGACGATTGCTAATTTTTTTCTATTTGCCTTAACCTGTTCTTGTTCGGTTTGTCCATTTTTTTACTGGCTACCGATTTAAGCATTTCCGAAGTTGGAGAAACGCCCATCTGATAGCCCGGCGCCGATGCTTAAAAGTACAAAGGAATTTGACGACAGCGAAACTTAAGCAGATGCGTTAGATAGTATCGCAAAGACTGGAGACGGTAAAGAAGTTGTTAAGCCGACCACCGGTATAGCGTTAGCGATAAAAGAAAAAGCATGCGATTTTATACCCGAGTTGTTTTATGCACAGCTAAGCTGCTTTTGCAAAGAGCGGCAGCCTGACGATAAGAGCATTGAGTAGCCTTCATGCTAGCTATCAGATTGCATGCTGCGTGTAATGGGAGAGTCGGATTGTAATTCAATAGCCATCGTAACAACAGGCGTGCCTGTAAGAGATGAGAGGCCAGAAAAGCTATTGTCGGGTTCCGATAATTGTTACCGATGCAAAATAAGGATGTATTGATTATTCCGGTTATTTTGGAATGATTGTTTCGGCCAGGCTGGCACTTGTTAAAACATTGCCAGAAACTTCAGCTGCATTCTACGGAACTTACAAACAGGCGAATAACTGACCTGAATAACTATGATTGTAATTGGTTGATCGGCACCCGAATCTAAGGGGTGAAAAAATGTACTGCTTGAATATGCTCAATTGGTAAATATGATCTATCAGATCAAAACATAATTCATAGCCTTCGTGCTATGTTCCGTTATCTTTAAAAAGTATAATAAATTGCTGAATGGTTTAAGTAATGCAGCTTTAATTTGCAATTTACCATTCTGACAGTCATTTTTTATTAATATATTGCTACCTGGCATTAAAAAATTTCTTTATTGCATATTTATTGCCGGTAGCGAGCAGGTAATTCAAATTAGCAAGTCCTGTTTCCACGAAATATTCGTAGCTGCCAGCCATTCATTTTTCACTTATAAAACGACTCGCCATGCACTCACGCCGCCAGTTTTTGCAACAACTAACCGCCTCTGTAATTGCCATTCATTTACCTGAATTAGGTTGTGCTGAAAGTAAATCATCAGATGTGTCACCATACAGCGGACCTGTTTTGCGGGTGGCTATTATGGGACTTGGAAGCTATGCTAACAGGGTGGCCGAAGCAATGCAAGCCTGTAGGATGGCAAAGCTAACCGGCGTGATAAGTGGAACGCCTGATAAAATAAAAGCCTGGCAAAAGCTATACAATATTCCGGATGCCAACTGCTACAATTACAGCAATTTTGATGCTGTTAAAAATAACCCGGAGATAGATGTCGTATATGTAATTACCCCCAATGCGTTGCATAAAGAACAGGTAATACGGGTGGCCAAAGCAGGCAAGCACGTGATTTGCGAAAAGCCTATGGCAGTAAATGCAATAGAAGGCGCAGCAATGGTAGCGGCCTGCATGAAAGCCAACGTAAAATTATTGGTAGGTTATAGAATGCATTTTGAACCGAAAACGCTGGAAATAGTCCGAATGCGGAACGAAGGCGAGTTAGGTAAAATTTTATTTTTCCAGGGATTGTGTGGTTTTATGATAGGCGATCCCAACCAATGGCGCCTAAATAAGCAACTCGCTGGCGGTGGCTCCCTGATGGACATCGGCATTTACGCAATCAATGGCGCAAGGTATATGGTAGGCGAAGAACCTGTGTGGGTTACCGCCCAGGAAACCAAAACCGATCCGAAAAAATTTAAGGAAGGTGTAGATGAAACCATCCAGTTTCAACTTGGATTCGCCTCTGGTGCAGTAGCTTCCTGCCTCTCTACCTACAGTATGAATAACCTCGACCGGTTTTTTTTAAATGGCAACGAAGGTTTTGCAGAGTTGCAGCCTTCCACCGGTTATGGACCCATAAAAGGACGAACACATAAAGGTGAATTAACCCAGCCGCATATCACCCACCAAACCATTCAAATGGACGAAATGGCAGACATTATTTTACACGGTAAGCAACCTATTGTGCCTGTCGATGGTGAAGAAGGACTTAAAGATCTGAAGATCATTGACGGCATTTATCTTGCGGTTAAAACCGGCGAAAAGGTGGATTTAAAATTATAAGGATCGTGGGGATCAATGCCTGTATGAATTTATAAAGCCTGCTTGTGCAGTCCTATTCCAGGTTGGATGTTTTTTGACGCATATCGAACCGGTATTTACGAAGGCTGGGAAATAGACTTCCGTCTGCCCACGACCGCTGATGATTGAAAATATTTTGTTGAAGTTAAGGACTAAAGTTTAGCGTTGCTTGACCTGCCCTAACAAAAGTTTAGCAAAGAAAAACCGCCGATTGTTCGTCCGTCTGCCCAGCTTTTGCAAATACTTTTGGTGTCTGCAGGCTTATTTCGTCAGTCAGTTTTAAATAAGTGAGGGTAATTACCCTTTTTTGTTTGCAATTTTCAATATAAGCCTTTACATTTGTGGGTAATTACTCTTTTATGTCAAACTTTAACATTGATAATCTATTAAAATCTGTCTTTCAAGACGAGTTTAAAGTATTGGATTTAAGACAATTGTTTGATGATAAACTTATTGAGTATGATGTAAGTAAGACGAAAGCACTTAATATTTTAAGTATTGATAAAGATGTTTTTGATGAAATTGTAAGTGGAACAGCAAAACAACCAGGCATTATAAATATTCTTAAAATTTCTCAATTTTTAGAGGTTGATTTGAATCAAGTAGTTCTGGCTGTTTTAAAAAATCAAAGTCCTGAAAATATAGCTGCACTCGAAAAGGCAAAAAGAGGCTCCTTTTTGGTCAAAAATTTTGATGTTAAAAAGTTAAGCAAAATTGGCTTTTTTGAAGATACGGATGATGTTGATGGTTTAATCGAAAGGGTTTTAACTTTTTTTGGATTTGAAAGTATTTTAGAATTTGAAAACGAATCTGCAAATCCACTTTTTAGTCAAGGTAAGCGTAAGTTTTCTGATAAAATGAAAGATTTTTGGATTAATTCAGCCTACCAATGTTTCAAAAACATTGATAATACAAACGAATATAACAGAGAACAATTAAAGGATTTAATAGTTAAAATAAAAACATATTGTCAGGATGTAGAAAATGGTTTGTTTACAGTTTGTAAAGCCTTGTATAATATTGGCGTAACTGTAATTATTCAACACCAGCTCGTAAACACACAAGTCCGTGGTGGCACATTTGTAGTAAATGGGAAGCCTTGTATCGTACTTACTGATTTATTTAAAAAGTATCCTACAATTTGGACAACGCTAATCCATGAGCTGCACCACGTTTTATATGATTTAGAAATAATTGAAAAAACAAAATTTCATTTGACTGGCGACCCTGATTTATTCCTTATTGAAGAAAAAGCAGATCAATTTTCAATGGAATTCTTTTGCGGTATTGAAAAATTCAATTTCATCAAGAACCACATTAACAATCGCTATGTAGTTGAAAGATTTGCAAAAGAAATGGAAGTTCATGTTTCGTTTATTTATTCTGCTTTCAGATTTTACCAAGATAAACTTTATAAGAAAAATTATTATAGTTCGTTTAATGAATTTTTTCCTTCTTATGCTTTGGCTATAGCTAAAGTAAACCCAATAACATGGCATGAAAGTAATTTGAAAGAAGCTTCATTAAAAATCAAACAAATTTTTGAATTTAATACAATATAATTTATGAAAGAAAAGGATATTAAAAAACAGCAAGACCTATCAGAAAGTGATATTGAAAGATTAGAGCTTTTGCGTCGGGTAAATGAAAAGAGTGGGAAGCAATTGTCAATTGATTTACAAACGGGTACACTTACAGAAATTGACGAACTGCGAAAAATGATAGGTAAGGACTTTGAAAACCCTGATGAAAAGTATAATATTTATTACAAGGGTATTAGAAATGTCCTAATGCTTTATTTGCCAAAGGGTAAAGAATTTAAACAGTCAAGGGATATTATTTACGATGAAAAAAATATTTTTTTGTCTTTAGGTAAGAAGAAGTCAGACAACGATGGCATTAGAAAAGGTGATGGTCGTATGACTTTTCAATCTAAAATGAATGAGATGTTAGATATAATTGTTATATGGGTTTCCGAATCTCAAAACCCTTTTGTTCTATATAAAATGCTTTACGACCTTAATGACAAAATGGGTTACGGTCATGAAGTTTATGACGAAACAAGTCGTGGGTTTGCTAATGCAATGAAACTATTAGCAGATGAGACTTAGGATGTCCGCAAAGCTTGCACACAACAGTCTTCTCTATAGGTCTTGAATTTTGGTCAGTCTTCTTCCAATTTTATAAAAGTACTTATGCAATGATTGAGCTTGTCGTTACCGGGAACGGAACCAAATGATTATATCGTCAATAAAACATTCGGATTTTTTAGCTTTAATTATGGAGCCAAGCGCTCCGTTTTCCAAACACCCGGTGTTGTTTCGGTATATAATATCCGATCGTGCATACGACTTGGCCGGCCTTGCCAAAATTCTATGCTGACCGGTTTAACCCGGTATCCACCCCAATGCGGTGGTTTAGGAATTTCCCCATGTTTAAACCGCTCTGCATAATATTCATACGTCTCTTTTAAAAAGGCTTTGCCGGCTACCACTATGCTTTGTGGAGATGACCAGGCCCCCAGTTTGCTACCATGCGGACGGCTATCGAAATAATCAATGCTTTCTTTCATAGATATTTTTTCAGCCAAACCCTTTATGCGAACCTGTCTTTCTAATTCTTTCCAAAAAAACAATAAACAACAATTGCCATTGTGCTCCAACTGCGAGCTTTTGGCGCTATTGTAATTGGTAAAAAAAACAAATCCCTGCTCGTCGTATGCTTTCAACAAAACGATTCTTGCATCGGGCATTCCATCGCTGCCGGTGGTAGCCACCGTCATGGCATTCATTTCAATTATTTTGGATGCGGCTGCATCGTCCCACCATTTTTCAAATTGTTGCACTGGTGATGCCGCTACATCTTCTTCGTTGAGTGAATTTATCGTGTAGTCGAGACGTAATTGGGAAATTTCCTGTGGAGTCATGTTATTTTAAATTATTACTGTGCAAAGATAAACTACGCCAAAAAGCTTGCAATCATTTGTTTACTATTTCATTTAGGAGATGCTTTAAGCAGCCGAAATTTTAAATTATAGCTTTTTTAAATGCGTCAGTAATAAAGGCATTATCCCGGTTAAAAAGCGTTTCATTTACCGACAATAATAGTTGGTTGCTTTTTTCAGGCAGCGGCATCCGGATATTGTAGACTTCTCTTAACACCGTCTGTAGTTTTTTACCATTTACTTCCTGCCCTAATTTAAGCTGGTAGATATTGGTGCCGTTTTGCAGCGGGCTTATTTTTATGCCGGGAATTTTATTCAATCTAGCAAATAATTCGCCTGATTGTTTGATAACGTTTTGAAACCTTGCTTCCAAACCATCCAGCCGATGCAGTGCCATGGCCGCATTGGCCCAGTTGCCATACATACTACCGCCATGTATTTTAATAAGATGCGGCATTTTATCCATCACTATTTTATCACCGCAAAGCATAGCACCCGCTGCAGCGCCCAGGTACTTGTACAACGAAATATAGATGGTATCAAAGTAAGATGCATATTCCTTTACAGATACCCCCGACCAGGCAGCGGCCAGATAAATTCTTGCGCCATCCAGATGCAGTTTAATGTTGTTTGCCCTGCAATACTTACTAATTGTTTTTATTTCGTTTATAGGTACCATTCTGCCATCCGACCTACGTACCGGGTTTTCAATACTTACTGCGCCGATGCCCGATTTAAAAGCTTCCTGATCTTCAATAGATTCCACCGCTTGTTTTAGAAGGGCTGCTGTAAAGCAGGTTTCATCCTTGGCCAGCGGCATCAATCTTTTATTAAAAACCGCTTGGGCTGCATCTGCCTCATCCCTAAACACATGACTGGTTTCCTGTACAAACACCTTGGTATTTTCGCCACTCAGCACCGCTAATGCCAATTGATTGGCCATTGTACCACTGGGCATAAAAACGGCTTTCTCTTTCCCGGTAATGGACTCAAATTGTTTTTCCAAAGCAGCTACTGCACCTCCTTTTCCATAACGGTCTTTTTCAATTGCGGCCATAGAATTTACCTGTTGAAGCGTTTGGATGTATTCGGCCGGATCAAACATTTTTCCGTCACCAAAAAAGTCAACCCGGGTGTCGTCTGCAAACGAGTAAGCATCCTTGTTATCTGCTGCAAATAAATTACTTTCCGGAAGCAATACCGGAAAAATGGATAGCCCGGATATTTTCAAAAAATTTCTTCTGCTGGAAGGTGTCATGTTAGAGTTTTTTTATTAGTTGCACGACATTTTTCAGATAATTACAAAAGGTCGCCAATATTCTTAACAGACTTAGGTAACAGATTGCACGATTCTATCAATTGAAAATGTCTCACCCATTTAAACCGATGATTTGAAATACATACAGCTTGTAAAGTACAGCTATTTATTTGAAAGAAAGCCTATCTTCAGACCTAAAAAAATACATGAAGCCATTCCTGTTATTATGCTGCTGTTTATTTACAGTGTTGACGTTTGCCCAGAAAACAGATAAAAAATTAGAGCAACAGGTTACTCTGCTCATAAAAGATTTTAAGGGTGATATCGGTATTTATATCCGCGATTTGAAGCACAATAAAATTGTATCCGTCAATGCAGATACTATTTTTCCCACGGCCAGTATTGTAAAAGTTTCCATAATGGTTGGCATCATGGATAAAATAGAAAAAGGCGAACTGAAATATCACCAGCAACTGATTTACAAAGACTCCTTGTTATACGCCGGAGAGGACATTTTAGGTTCTTTTAAAGATGGTGAAAAAATTGAACTGAGTAAGGTGCTAATGCTGATGCTAACCACCAGTGACAATACCGCAAGTCTTTGGCTGCAATCACTCGCCGGGGGAGGAACACGAATCAATGAAATAATGGACAGTCTTGGTCTTAAAGCCACTTGGGTTAACAGCCGAACTCCCGGCAGAGAAAGCAACAGAAACAATTATGGCTGGGGACAAACCACGCCCCGTGAAATGGAAAACCTGATGGAGCGAATTGTGAACAAGGATATTTTAAGTGTTGCCGCCAGCGAAAAAATGCTGCGCTTATTAAGTCGCCAATACTGGGATGAAGAAGCCATCAGCCGGGTACCGCCGGGTGTTTTTATTGCGGATAAAAGTGGTGCGGTAGATGCAAGCCGCAGTGAAATAATGTATGTAAACAGTAAAACAAATCCTTACATTTTAAGTGTCTTTACAAAAAACAATAAGGATGTCAGTTGGAAAGAAAGCAATGAAGCGTGGGAGCTTACCCGTAAATTATCGGCATTGGTTTGGAATCATTTTAATCCGGATTCGAAGTGGACTGCTGGTGCAGATTAGCATTTAATAGATATCCCGCTTTGGAATTTTTAAATTAGATATGGATAAAAGATACAAACAAGCTTTGCGTAATTCGGGTTCGGGAGACCATCTTGCTACCATATGATATTTGTTATCTTTAATTCCTTCAATGATCCATTCTGATCCATCCATTGGTTGTGCACTAGCATCGTTACTATTGAGTTTCCAAAAATTAGCTTCTGCCACCTTATCTTTAAATTTATACCATTTGTATCAGCCCGAGGGGCTTACCGGGATTCACGAAATTCATACGTTGTTGATGGTGGCACCTCAGCTTTATTTTCTACAGGTTTTATTTTTTTACCCTTACAGGCAACCAGTAAAAACAATATTAATAGAGCAATGAAACTTCTCATAGATTAATGTAAACTTAGATGCAAAGTAGCTGGTAATTCATAAAAGCGGTCAATTTTTTTACTTCTTGTCATTTCTTCCTTTTACTACCCTACATTTTTATTTTTTATTACTTTCTAAAAAATAAGGGCTTCCATAAATAAAAACTGTAGAACCAGTCTGGAATCTGGCAACTGCCTGCTTGTGTTAACGCATTCGTAACCATTACAACAAAAACCGAAGAGATTTTTTAAGAAAGAGCAATCAGATATTGAAGGTTTGATAAAAAAGTGCAAAGAACCAATACGGTGGCAGCCATGTCCGCAAATAAAATGCAAACACTTGTCTAATAAAAAACAGAGAATTGCTATTTCCATCTATATTTGAGAAACAATATTTTATCCAGCTTAAATTAACCTGTTATGCCTTTACTGAATATTTTTACCGCAGAAGTTAGCACTGCAATCGTTCAACGAATTAACCAGTTAACCCCTACTACCCAACCAAAATGGGGCAAGATGAGTGTAGCGCAAATGCTGGCCCATTGCAACGTTACCTACGAAATGATTTACGAGAATAAACATCCAAAGCCCAACGCATTTTTGAGGTTTATTTTAAAAACTTTCATCAAAAAAAAGGTGGTGGACGAAACGCCTTATCAGAACAATAGCAAAACGGCCCCACAGTTTATTGTAACCGACGCAAAAGATTTTGAGGCCGAAAAGAAACGCCTTGTAAACTATATTAACAAAACCCAACAGTTGGGCGAAAATCATTTTGATAAGTTGGAATCGCACTCATTTGGAACGCTGACCAATACAGAATGGAACAATATGTTGTACAAACATTTGAATCATCACTTATCACAATTTGGCGTATAATGTAAAAGTGAAGCAAAGAAAGATTGATCGGAATACAAAAAGACCTCACCGGTTTTAAAGCGGGTGAGGTCTTTTTTTGCAGCAGCGTTTTATTATTTTTTACCTCCTTAAAAAAACTAACTCTGCTGAAGTGATTCAGATGCATAACCAGCTCAATTATTCAAACAAAAAATACATTCCCAAAAAAACGATCAGGATAGCTACGGAGGTTAATCCAAATAAAATAACATTGTATAATTCCGGTATTGGATTGAGTGCAGAAAGGATACAACTAATAAACCCAATAAAGGCACCTAGCCCCATGCAAATAAAACCATTCACCTGTCTTTTGGCATTGCGCAACCGCTTGAAAGCTTGCAAATTGCTGGCGATGTCAGCATCATCCATTCCCATTGAAATCAATTCTTTCTCTACAGCTTTTGGCTCAAGTTTGGCGGAAATCCATTGTTGAATCGTTTCTTGGTCTACTGACACAGAATATGACATTAGCAAGTGTTTTAAGTATCGTTATTTTTAATAGCATTCATCAATCCGGGTTTAAAATAGGAATAATTTTTTAAACAGTCAAATAGCAGTATTAATTTTTTTATCGGATGAATGCAAAAGACTGACAGTTGAATACCGGCATAGGCTGATAAAATGGTTTGTTGGTGAGTTTAGAAAGTGAGTTTTCGATTTTAAAAGACTTCTTTTAATTCTTTATTTTGAAAAAGCAAAGGATACCAATATTGTTAAGCCTTATGCGGCACCTAAACCCTTATAGAATCTACGTAAATTCTATCATCTTTTCTGCTTAATTATTGCTCCTTTTGAATTGTAGGCGTATCTTACTGCAAAGCATATCATTTATTCTTTTTATCATTTATTTTGTTGAAAGAATGACCTATACGGGCAGCTTATATTTTCTAAAAAAACATTGCAACATGTCAAACTCATTTACAGAAAGCTTTTCTCTTAAAGGGGAAGAAATACTCAAAAAAATTAAAGAATTAATTGAAGAAGGAAATGTAAGAAAGATCACCATTCATGATAAAGCAGGAAAGGAATTGATGTCGTTTCCGCTAACCTTTGGTGTAGTAGGTGCAGTATTTGCACCGATCCTTGCTGGTATTGGTGCCATGGCCGCATTAATTGGTGAATGCAGCATCACAGTGGAAAGAGAAGTTGTGTAAATGCTGTTTTTATTTATGGGTGTTTCGCCGGACAGAAAAAGAGGATGACTTGAAAATAATCAGGTGAGAAGGTGAAGTTAAGTATCCATCTACTGTTTGGCAGTTCCTTGTCCGTAAGTTTTTTCGTTATAATGCTAAAAAGTAACGCTTTTCATTTTGTGCTAACGAGACATTGATGCGTTCGAAAAAGCAGGTCGGCAGTTAGGCGCTTTTATTCCCCTTCTTAGAACAAACAGCAAACACATCTTCTCTGCCTTTAAAAACAGATTTAAAAAGTTGTATTTGATTTGGGAGAATTTCAACGATAAAGGTTATTTGAATGCTTCATCTGTTTTGTGGGGTTTCTAGGTGCTTTAATGTCAAATCTATCTGCAAAGCGCCTTCGTTCCAAATGCTTATTTTTTTTCCTACATGTGGATTTGAATGGGTACTTTCAAATAGTTGCATTGAACCAATGCATTCAACAATACTTCACGAATACCAGCTAAAGAGAATTCGCCTTTTCAATTCATTATTTCTTTTTGTTTTTAGTGTTCTTTTTTTCATCTTTCAATACTTGTTTCTCTTCACTTTCCAGTTTACGCTGTAACTGTTTAATGTCACCCTCTCCTGCAAGATTTTCGGGTTGTATGCCTCTTTCCAACAGCATTTCTCTTACTTTGGCAACATTGCCAACATGTTCCGATTCAATTGGCTTATGTCCTTTAGGGTCGGTGCTTTGCACATTTAAGCTGGTCATTTCAGCAGCAAAATCTTTTGCCTTTATACCAATGGCAGGCAAGAAGTCGGCTATAGTTCTGTTGTTGGAATCACCAATTTTCTTCTTTAGCATGGGCGCAGAAAAACGGAATAAAGCCTGGTCGTCTTTTGAACGAATAATTGCAAAACCTATACTTTCAACTTACCATTCAAATAAAATTCCTGAATGTTGTTTTTCAGTATGGCTTAATTTTTCACTGGCTTTTACTCTCTCAAAATCCAATAGCCCTTGTTCTACCAATTAGCCACTTCGTGTTTGCACGGCAAAATAACTTTTGCAATTGTACAAATGCTTGTTGGATTTTTCTTTTCCATCAAAGTCTTTACCATTTCAGTTTCGTTCCGCTATATGTTTATCATCGTCTCTATGATGCCAACGCATCGATGCAATCATAAAAGCAATACACACGATACCGATAAAGAAATCCCTTTTACAATTCAAAAAAATATTATACTTTACGTATCGATACTTGCTAATCCAACAAACATCCCCCCGGATATTTATCTACCCTTTCATTTTGTATTTTATTTACTCACATAAAACAATCAAACATGAAACTTGCTATTGCTTCAGTAATGCTGCTATTTATTAGCTGCACAGGCTCCACCAAAAAGGAGTCGCTCAGTATGTCCGGTGCCTATCAAATGAAGTCGCTCAACGTTAAGTCAGCCCGGGGCGATTCCAGCTACACAAATGCAAATCAGTTAAAGATTTACACTGGGGATTACATGATGTATGCCAACATTAATTCTCCCGATTCCATCAGCAGTTTTGGCATAGGCTCCTACACTTCGGAGGTAGATTCGGTAACAGAAAATGTAATTTATAATGCCAGCGATTCATTTGAAAACAGCCAGCCTGAATCTTTTAAACTTGCCATTACAAAGGCCGCTACAGGTTACACACAGTTTATTACAGGTATGAAGGACAATAAAGGTCTAGGCTTTGATATGACAGAAGTGTATGAATCTGTTGGAACAGCCGTAACAAGTCCACTTGATGGAGCATGGAAACAGGTAAAACGGTATTACGTAAAAGGTGCAGACACTACCACAGAAGCTGCTACTCAATATAAGACCTACTATGCGGGAGAATGCATCTGGGGGCATACCTGGAAGGACTCCACCAACAAAATACATACGGGTGTAGGATTTGGGAAATTTACCATGCCGTCACCAAACAAAGTAAAAGAATCGATTAAAGCGTCTACCTATTCCTCGGTTCGGGGACAAGATTTTGATATAGATGTTGAAATGATGGGCGCAGATGGTTTTAAACAGACCATGAATAATGCAGATGGTAGCAAGTTGGTGGAAGTATATGAAAAGTTGAAGAAATAGTAACAATAATTGCAGCCTAAAAAAATTGCCCGTTCAATCAATCAGCCTTTTTTTATTGATTGTTATCAGTTCTGCCGATACTGTATTTTTATACATCGGCCAGATAAAAGTTGTTCCCTAAATAGTCAATTGATCACAGTTTTATAAAAATAATTCAAACAAAAAGAGTGGCCAATTAGCCACTCTTTTTGTTCTTTTGTAATCAATATTTCACCACCTTTTTTATCAGTTGGGTATTACATACATTTTAGGCAATTCATTCTGCAGGAGTGCTTTGGGTTTATTCGTAAAGTCAATAAAATCTGCTGCATTGGAGCTGGTTGGTACAGGCACGTAATAATTATCGCCGCTATTATTCCAAAACATTACAAATCCAACTTCAACATCTTTGGCTGTTAGCGTATTGTAAAGATAATTGGAAAACCAGCCAGTCACCGGCTGAATAGCAGGCGTAACCTGGAAGCCGGTTTCCGTTAATGCAGCAATTTTTACTTTCGTTTTGGCCAGGTCTGAGACAACTTTCATTTTTGTATTGGCCAAATCGGAACCAGCCTGTCCTGCGCCACTTTTGAGATCTCCATAATTATCAATTCCCAATACATCCACATACGTATCACCCGGGTAGCGGCTCAAATATTTATCCTGGGTATCATAGCTATTATCTGGACTAAATGAATACAATACATTGTGTACATTTTTAGTGGTTTTTAAATAATCGACGGTAAATTTAAACGCTGTTTTATATTCTTCCGGTGTGCAAAAGTTGGCGCCCCACCAAAACCAACTGCCGTCAAATTCATGAAACGGTCTAAAAATAACCGGTATTAATTCGCCGTTATTTCCTTTCAACTTACCGAAAACATCGGCCACCTTATCCAGCTTTGCTTTATACCAATCGTGGTTAGCACCACCTGGCAAAATACTTTTAAATGCATTGGCTTTTTCAGTACTACTCATGTCACTCACGTAAAAGGTGGTTTCTTTGTAAGGCTCTCTTAAATGCCAGGCAAAAATATTGATCATGCCACTATTGTAGGCCTGTTTCACCTGGGCAATGATTTTTACTTCCTGTTGATAAAACCAGTTAGAAGCTTCACCAGTATTACTTTTATCGGTGATGAACATAAAATCAGATCCCACTAGCGCCGGATCATTTCCCGTTGTTTTTTTTATATCAGACATGTCACTGACGTCTTTATAAAATGATTGGAAGGCGTCCTGTTGTCCAACAGCAAAACCTGTTTTAGACAACATTTTTAAATTGTAAAAAAGGGCGACTGTTTCGGCAGTTGCGTCGGCATCTACCATATAGGTTTTCACGTTTTGTTTTGTGAGCACATCGGCTGGAGGTACAACAACTGGCGTTATTATTACTGGTGGCAGTGGAACAGGGGGTAGCGGATCATTCTTTTTAGAACAACCCGAAAAGGTCAACGCCACCAGTGCGATGATTAAAAGGGAACTGTTTTTCATGTTATTTTTTTTGACGTGTCATTGATTCAAAATAGAAAAAATGATAGTGGCATTGCTTTTTACCCGATTGTAAATGAGTGTAATCTTAATTGAATTGGCAAATATTTCTTCCAGCCTTAATTGATGTAATGATGCAACCGGCGATTTTTCAACAAACACAAAAGAACCTATTGATAGCGTGTCAAAAGCAGTCCTTTTTAGTTGATTCTTATAGCCAAAAAGCAAGTTTTTTATTTCGGTAATAAAATTAATCTCTTTTTGCTCCCCTAAGCGTTTTGTGACTTTTTTGTAAACCTTTGGCTAAAAATGTATCATTATTTTAGGCATACTATGGTAATTAAGATAAAAATAAGCTAGTACTTTTTTGATAGAATGTTTCAAAAGTGTAGATCGGCTGGTGCAACCATCCTTTTAAATTAGGTGACTAAACGACGTTACTATTATCACCTACAGAACCGTCCATAAAGCCCTGTTTACGTGCATTATACATTTAATTAATGAGTGATGCTGCAAGTGGCTAATAGAATAATAAAAAAACTATGACCAAAATCTACACTTCATTCATCAGTTTATGAATAATTTCCATTCATTTTTCTTTAAGTAGTAGAGCGGTATTGATATTAAAGTATGGGTAAAATATAATATCAATTTTGGAAGATCTGATTATTCATTCAAATACGGTTATGATTTTATCCTTTTTTATTCAGCCATGCAAAAAGAAATCACCTGTAACTAGCATCATTTATTTCGAGGCTTTTCTAAAGCAACGCCGACAGCTTTATAACTGTGCTGGCCGACGTTGCTTTGAAGATGAATGCCGTTAAAAGGGCTCCGCTATTTTAGCAGCTTTACTATCCCTCGTATTTTTTTGTACTGCAATGGCTGCAAATACGCTAAGTGTGAAGGACATGGCATAAAATCCCTTTTCACTTTTCTCCAGGTCAGCGTTCCATAAACCAACGGTGAGCAGCACAATTGATAAGATGGTTGCGAACCATGCAATGCCATAATAGAGATTGGTTACGGGGATGCCTTCCAGTTGGTCACGTACTGCTTTTTGAACGGAAATGGCAGCAAAAAGTCCGAACATTAAAACGGTAAAATAATATCCCTTTTCATTCAGTTGCATATTGGCATTCCATAGCCCGATGATGAAGGCAACGGTACCAATAAAAAATGCAGACCAGGCAGCGGCAATAAATGCGGCAGAGGGTTGTTGAAATTGTTTTTGTTCCATAATTTAATTTTAGGAGACAAAACTATCCGCTTAACACTGCTCCGTTTTTGACATTTATCAAAAACCCCTAAGTAATTTGTTAAAACTTGCTGCGGATCCTGCTGAGGGTTTCCTGGCTGATGCCAAGATAGGACGCAATAAAACCAAGCGGAACTCTTTCGATGATGTAAGGCGTTTGTTGCAGTAAATTTTCGTATAATTCTTTAGCCGTTTTAAACTGTGCATTTACAAATCTTTCTTCCAGTCTAATATAATATTTTTCGTAGGCGATCCGCACCAGTCTTTCAATTTCGTGGTGTTTGTTGAGCAGCTCCGTTAAGGTCTCTTTCGAAATCGCCCACAGAATACTGCCCTCTAACAACTGGATATTTTCAACTGCTGGCTCGCCGGTGATAAAGCTGTGAAAGGAGGTTACAAAATCTTTTTCAAACCCAAACCAATGCGTAATTTCTTTTCCGTCCAGATTATAGAATCCACGCAATGCGCCGGTTTCTAAAAAATAAAGATGCCGGCAAATCTGTCCTTCTCTTAATAGCAATTCGTTTTTACCAAGTGCAATTTTTTTAAAACAATCTGGTAATGCATTTTGCGTATCGGATGTTAAAGGAGAATATTGTTGTATATGGTTTAAAAGCTGTTGCATCGTTAAAATATTTGTTCGGCGCTTAAAGGTAGCAAAGCAAAGTCAGAGAAGTTGCAATGGCTTTTAGTTAATCGTTCCATGTTATCACTAGGTAGCAACTAATTCATTGTAATTTCAGGAGTATATTTTTGCAGAGTGTTAAAGTTTCCATCTAAAAGACTAACACAAAATGCTGATATTTCTATATGCCGGTTGTCCGGCCAAATACTTGTAGGACTAATTTTTTCATTTCTTTCTTTTTCAACATATTACACGTTGTATGCTCAAAAATTTCATCCTTTTCAAATATTACACGTCGTATGCTCAAAAATCCGGGAGCAGGTGCGAAAGGAAATATTAAATCCGTTGCCTTCGCAAAAACATTATTTTCGGTTAATTAATATTTATTATGAAAACTATCCTGATTATACTAGCCCTGTTAACAAACAATTTTACGCCTTTGGCTTTGAGAGCACAGTCGATCAATGTGCAGGATTCGCTGGCACTTGTAGAATTTTATGACAGTACAAATGGCAATAACTGGAAAACAAACAGCAACTGGAAAAGCAGCGCACCCGTAAGTTGGTGGTACGGAATTTCTGTAACCGGCAACCGGGTTACGAAAATCAGCCTAATGGGAAATAATGTAAGCGGAAATCTTACGCCCTCGTTTGGAAATCTAGACAGCCTAAAATATGTAGAACTTATTGACAACAAAATTGGCGGCTCTATCCCAACGTCATTTGGAAATCTCTCTGCTTTAAAAATTTTGAACCTTGGGGCAAACTATTTAACAGGCCCCATTCCATCCTCTTTAGGAATGTTGTTCGCATTGACTAATCTTGATTTGTACGCCAATGCCCTTACCGGAGAAATACCCGCAATTATTGCAAGTCTGGAATATTTAGAAACGGTTGATTTAAGCAACAATCAACTTAGTGGAAATATTCCAATATCTTTCGCTGATCTGAATATCTACAATTTTCAAATACACGGTAACCGGTTTACTTTTCAAAGTATGGAACAGTTGGTGCAGGCTTTTAATAATAATGATATCCTTTATACTCCACAGGCAAATATTATTATCAATCAGCAAGATGAGCAGCTATCAGTTTCTGTACATGGTAGTCCTGCAAACAATACCTTTAAATGGTATAAAGCAGGTACAGGATTGGTGGCAACCATTATTGCAGATTCAACCTATATGCCTCTATCGCCTGGTAATTATCATGTAGAAGTAAACAATGCTATTGCAACCCTGTTGACACTTCGCAGTGATGTGGTTGCCGTTAAATCTGTGGTTGTGCCTCTTTGCCCCGATAAGGGAACTGTGAGCATCATGTCCGATTTAACGGGGCCAAACTACCAATGGCAGAAAAGCACTGATGGTACTGGCTTTCATAACCTGATCAATGATAGCTACTATACTGGCACCAATACGGCCACACTTAACTTGCTTAATGTTCCTTCAGCATTCAACGGGTACAAATACCGGTGTATAACCAATGGGGATAGCAGTAGCGTATTTACAATCCGGTTTATAAACAAATGGGAAGAAAATGGCAGTACTGGCTGGGAAAGCAACGTTAACTGGAGTTGTGGAAAACTACCAGATGCCAATACGGATGTAGTTATTAAAAGCGGAACTGTTGTAATCAATCAGGATGTAACCGTCAGTAGTTTAAAACTTTCACCGGGTGTATCGCTAACCGTAAAGCCTGGATTTACATTAACGATATTACATCATTAACACTGCAATTCTTTTTTAGAGAAGGCGGTTTCTTACTTTAAAATAGTTAGGGTGTAACCAGTAGTAATTATAAGGTTTGCTCCCGGGATAATCTTAATGCTGTGCACGGTAACATTTGAAGTTAATGTTACGTTGCTACTGATCAATACATCTGTATTACTATCCGGTAATACACCACAGGACCAGTTAACCGGATCTTCCCACACCCGCGACGAATTAGGCATCCTCCAATTTGCAAACAGTATTTTATAAATATTACTGGTAGTATTGTTGGAAACACACCTGTATTTTCTTCCCGTCCAGGATGAAGAAATATTGATTAGTTTTAAATCAGGGGTATTTGCACCGTCATGGTTTGCATCATTGTTTACGAGATTGAAAGTAGCATCGTCCAGGCTAACCTCCCACTGAAAAGACGAACCGGTTATTACGGAGTTGATAACAGCAGCCGACGTGCTGGTACATAGCGAAAAAGGAACAACAGCGTTTGGTGAAGGCAAGTATTTAAAGCCAGCCTTAGCATCAATATTGTAGCCATTGTATATGGTAATCTGGCCACTATTTCCTTTGCCAACAACAGCTTTTACAACGCCGGTAAACATATTCACTGAAAATGAAAGAGCCGGTTCATTCCCAAAATAAACAGAAGTTACAGTACATGGAATCAATAGCTGTAATGTGACCGTGTCTCCATATCCTGCTGATTGCGGCGTGAAGGTTAAAATCAAAGCCGGGCAGTTACCAACGGGGACATTTGTAACTGGTTGAGTAATGCTCATATTATTAATTTCAGAAACGCCTATCTTTTTTAGTAATTGTGCGGCCGATTTTTGGAGATTACAAAAAAGCCAACAAACAAGCAGAAGAGAAAATCTGGTTTTTATCATAGTGTATTAAATAAATAAGTTAAAAGTAGGGTTGTAGACGGGAACGCATATGAGATGTTTTGGTGAGGACTTATAAGCCTCAAGAAATATCAGGGCTCATTTTGGGTAAAAATAAAGATTATACTGTTCCATAAATTGAATAAAAAATAATGCCACCTAGTACAGGTGAAGATAACAACTAAAACTGAATAGCTAACGGTTAAAGGAACACGCCAAAACGATGTCGGTCTTTTCATGGATTGGGGAAAACAATTTTTTTGATACATTTGTAAGTACAGTCGGAGAAAGCGAGGCTTAAATAAAGGGCTAATATGGCCCGAAAGAAGAGAAAGAATGGATTTGACCCAATAAGCAATGTTTGAGTAATTTTATCCAAATCTAACACTCTGGCCTGATCGCCATTTACCTGGCGATTGCCACAGGGCTGGTTGGGCAGACTAAACAGTTATTTAAAAAAACACAACCAATTTCTATGATACCGGCCGAGTTACCTGCTGATGAACAAATGCGTTTAATTGATCTTGCATCTTACGAACTACAGGATGCCGATACCGAAGTAGATTTTGATGACTTGTCGGCATTGGTAGCACAATACTTTAATTGTCCGATCGCTTTGGTTACAGTCATTGATAGCGACCGGCAATGGTTTAAAGGCAAAACCGGTACCACCGAAACAGGCAATAGCCGGGAACTGAGCTTTTGTAACCACACGCTGTTACACGATGATGTGATGGTAGTGGAGGATGCTTCCACAGATGAGCGGTTCTTTGATAACCCGTTTGTAGCAGGAGCCTTTCATATTCGTTTTTATGCCGGAGCCCCAATCGTGTCAACCGATGGATATAAACTAGGTACTGTTTGTATTTATAATGTTATCCCCCAGAAATTATCCGGCCAGCAAAAACAAGCACTTCAGCTTTTTTCAAAGCAGGTGTCCAAATTACTGGAACTGAGAAGGAAGAATATTCTGCTGCAACAACGGGCGCAGGAATTGATTACACTGAAGAGTGCAGTGTTTGCCCGATTTATTCATAGCCAGGAGGAAGATAAAAAAGCAATTGCTTTTAACCTGCATGAAGATTTTGCGCTGGGCATTGCAGCCTCCCTGTTGGTTTTACAAACTGCTCAAAAAAACGACCAGCGGCGTATCAGTCTAATTGCTGATGCTATTGCGCAATTAAAAGAAATCATAGTCAATATCCGAATGCTTTCCTATACTATCACACCCAATATGCCCGACTGGATTTCGACCGATCAATTGATATTGAAATTTATTGAAAAAATAGCTGTAGCCTTTCCATTTAAAATTACGGTGGAAGATAACGGGCTGTTAACAGAAGCTTCTGCAGACAATACACTTTGTGCCATCCGCATCATTGAAGAATGGTTAACAGTATTATTGAAAAAGAAAAGCATCAGCCTTGTAAATATCACAATTGCTTCCGGCGATCAGTTTTCACTATCCATCCAGGATGACGGGCTAAGGGAAAGTTTTGCAGAGCGTAAAATGGAAGTCATTGAAAGTATTATTTACGAAAGGGCTCATGCACAGGGCGGAACCGTAGAATTATCCCAATCCTCTAAAGGAAAAAACATACTAAAGCTATTGCTACCGGTTACAAAATAATGCCATTGCAGAACCTCAAATCAGCACGTGAAAATGCTGGTAATTTAATCATCTAAACCAACTCTTATAAAAGCCCTTGCATCCGGAAAAGTTGCTTCGCCAATGCGACGAATCTTTTGCAATAGTGCCAGTAAGGGAAGAACGGCATCTTCGGCTGCGGGTAAAATCGAGAATATTTTTTGCCAGGCATTGATGCAACGGTCTACTGCAATTAAGGCAACTTTTGCAGAGCCATTGCTGTCATTTTTAAAATTGTCGTTGTCAGCTTCACCGGGCATCATGGGTAGGGCTCTCATAAATTTTACTTGTATCTGAAAAACATACCACTGGATTACTTCAAGACAATCTGCAATATCATCGAATTCCGCTTTTGCCTGTAGTATGTTATCAATATCCACATTGGCTTGTTGCATTATCGTTTCAGCCTGTTGTTTCAATAATTCATTTGTTTTCAAAACAGCCATCGTTTGAATTCCGTAATCCCGGCTATATTTTATTATTGGATGATTTTTTGCTTTTGCTTTTCCTGCGGCCTCCTCCTTTTTATAAATTTCCCATTCCACATCACTTAACTGTTCGATATCAACGCCTTCTTCTTTTGCAACTTCTTCAAGTAAACTAAGTGCTTCAGAAAAAGAGTTTGACATGTTATCCCAAAAAGCCCGGTTCTGCACATCACCTTGTTCGCAGTTAAGGTTGCTGGTTCGTTCATAAACTGTGCAACTACTTGTAAACGTACAACGCTCACACCAGCGGTCACAGTAATTATAAATGCCCGGGATATGTTTTGGATTTACATTTTTACTCATGCTACAATGTAATAAAAAAAGCCTGTAAATATTGCTATTTATCTGGCATGTTATCGGTATGCTACGGATATTGGTGGCCGCTGTTTATATATTTTACGGATTGCCCAAATCTACTCATTTTAACAGTACTACTTTTTCAGCTCCGCTGGTATTTTCATTGGTTATTTACCGAATAAAATAAGTTGCAGAAGGAAAGGCTCCAAGGTCGATGCTGTATTTTATCTTTTTATCTTTCACCGTTGTACGCATCAATATTTTTCCGGTAAAATCTGCAACAAATATTCCCTTCAATGCATTTGCTGATTCCAGTGTAATCGGCCCGTTGGTTGGGTTGGGAAATATAGTTACTTTTTCTGTATTGGTAAAAACTGATAATGGCGTGCTATTTTTTGCTAACACATTGCGGTGTTTATACAACACATTTGTTCAATGATGCGCTGTATCAAATCGTTCAACTGTTTTACTTTAAATTGATCTGTGGTTGGTTTATGCATAAATTTGGTAGAAGGGATTTTGATGGAGGCGAGATTTGCGAAGCGGTTATTGGTAGTGCTGTTGTTGACGACATTGATTCCTTCATTTTTTATTTTCGTGTAAATGATAATTTGATATATAAGTTCACTATTTGTTAACCTTCAGTTAATGGTTTATTTATGTACGCCGGATATTTTTGCAAAAATTATAATTATGCGAAAATTAATTGCCATTGCAGCTTCCATTTTATTAATTGCCGGCTGCGATAAAAATGATGAGGTTAATGCAAATGACAAACCCGAGTTTAAAAACAGATCTAATGCAGAATCTTTTTTAACAGTAGATCCTGCATTTTCTGGTATCAGTGCATACACGCTTATCAGCAGTAGCGATACAATACCAGGCTTTCCAAATTTTGTGTATGGCGGTGCACCTGATGGTCAGGGATTTATTAAAAATCCCGATGGAAGCGGATATGTAATGGTTACAAATCACGAAAACACATGGGCAGTTTCCAGGGTTTATCTGGATAAAAAATTAAATCCTGTAAAAGGAGAATACATCGTAAACACCGATGGCGGCATGTTTAGGCTTTGCTCTGGCACTATGGCAACACCAGAAGAACATGGCTTTCCAAAACCAACTTTTTTAACCACCGGCGAGAGTAATGTAAACGCAATGACGCATGCAATTGATCCATTAGCTACAGCAGATGCTAGCAACCAATCCCGTGTGAAACCGGCCCTGGGTAAATTTAGCGGGGAAAATGCGGTGCCTTTGCCTAAAGATGCTTATGCAGGTAAAACAGTAATTATTATTGGAGAAGATGCCGGTGCAGGCCAGGTTTATTTATATGTTTCTAATACTGTTGGAGATTTAGATAACGGTAAACTGCATGTGCTTAGAAGAACCAATCTCAACCAGATTGAAACCAGCATGAGTAAAGGAAATGTGTACGATGTAGAGTTTGTAGAAGTGCCCAATGCAAAAAATTTAACCGGCACCGAAATTGAAAACTTAAACACCTCTTTAAAGTCTATTCAGTTTGCAAGAGTAGAAGATCTTGATTATCGCAAAGGTGGTGGTGCAAATGGCAGAGAATTATATTTTGTAGCAACAGGCGTAAGTGGGCAGCCCGAAAAAACATATTGGGGCCGTGTATATCGTCTAAAAATGGATGCTGCAAACCCGTTAGCAGGTAAGTTAGAAGTGATTGAAGATGGCGATTTACTACCTGGCACCGACATCATTAATCCGGATAACCTTTGTGTTACAAATAATTTCGTTTACATACAAGAAGACGGTGATTCATTTTTCCCCGGAGCAACGCACAACTCTTTAATATGGCAGTATGATATTGCCAGAGGTACAAAAAAGAGAATGGTTGATTTACGAAATAAAGTGGCAAGTACAAAGTACAATCCTTTAAATGACCAACGTTTTGCGACATGGGAGTGGGGAGCCATGATAGATATTTCTGATCAGATTGGTGAAGCGAATACTTTTCTTGTAAATATACATGCGCACACATGGGTAGAGGATAACAGGTTTTTAAACCCAAGTAAAGCTACCTCTGTACAGCCATACAAATCAGGTGGACAAACCCTGATATTGAAAGGCGTACCCCGGTAATAACAATTTTATAATGTTCTTTCAAATTCCCTTATTTAAACAATAGGGGAATTTGTTTTTTAAAAAATCAGCATGAAAAAATATATACTGGCTTTTTTTGTTTTATCTATTGTCGTTATTCAAGGGCAACTAAGCAGTTGCAACGGTAAACATACAGTTGAAAAAAGTGGGGAAGGCCGCATTAAAATGTTTTATAATCAACAAACAGACTCCCTCATTAATTTATTAGCGGCATTTGAGGATGCTTCTTTAAACTCATCTCCCAAAAACCTACAGTTACTTTTTGCAAAGTGCAGGTTTGTGTACAAAAAAATAGAAGGCATATCAGAATATTATTTTCAAGGCCTTACTAAAAGAATTAATGGGCCCGCCTTGCCAGATGTAAAAACGGAGGATGGACAGGTTTGGCCGCCACATGGGTTTCAGGTGATTGAACAAATGTTGTTTTCAGCTTTTAATGCAACGCAGCGTGAAAGTTTATTAACAGAAGTAAATCTATTAAAGACGGATCTTCTTTTTATGCGCAGCAACATGGAGTTTAACACAATAAACCAAAACCACGTGGAAGAAATGTTACAGCACCAGTTTATAAGAGTTGCCATATTGGGCATCACTGGGTTTGATGCTCCGCTTAGCGGATTATCGCTATCGGAAGCTGGTTACAGTTTGAAAGGCATTGAGCAAATAGCGCATTTATACTATGGCGAAAATAAAAGCAGCTCTTTATCAAAAGCACTGGTTTATCTTACTACACATACAGACTTCGGCGACTTTAACCGAATGGAATTTATTACTTCGTATTTAATGCCGGCAAGTGATTTATATGCGAAGTTGAGCCATGTAAATGTACCTCAGGATAGCATGATGGTAAAACCGTTTTCAGGTACACTAAGCACTTTAATGAAGGGCAATGGTTTTAATGCAGATTATTATACTTCATATGCCATCGCAGAATCCAACGCTGCAAAAATTGTACTTGGAAAAAAACTTTTTTATGATGTACGCCTTTCAAAATCAGCAACCATAAGTTGTGCCAGTTGTCACAAGCCTGATTTGTATTTTACTGATGGCAGGCAGCAGGCAAACAACTTTATACATGGAGGCAATTTACCACGCAATACCCCAACGCTATATTACGCTGCGCTACAGGCGAGCCAGTTTTATGATGTAAGGTCTACAACATTAGAAGATCAGATTTTTGAGGTAATGAAAAACACAAACGAATTTAATTTTTCATCTGCTGGTATCGCAAAAAAACTGATGCAGGATTCAGCATACGAGTCGCTTTTTAAAAATGCGTTTGCAAACGTAGAAGTTGGTACTACGGGTTTTGAAGTAAGAAATGCTATAGCCGCTTATGTGCGTTCATTAAGTCCGTTTTCATCTGCATTTGATGAATATATGAGGGGTAACAAAAACGCCATAAATAACGACGAAATAAAAGGATTTAATTTATTTGCCGGAAAAGCAAAATGTGGAAGCTGTCATTTTATGCCACTCTTTAACGGCAATATACCACCCTGGTATAATAAATCGGAGTCAGAAATTATTGGTGTGCCTGCAAAAGCCGTTTGGAAAAATGCGGTGATTGACCCGGACCCGGGCAGGTACAATTTAAATAAAATGAAAGAATTAATGTTCGCCTTCAAAACCCCAACTATCAGAAATATTGAAAAAACAGGGCCCTACATGCACAATGGTATTTACAACAATTTAGAAGATGTTGTAGAGTTTTATCACAAAGGTGGCGGTGTTGGTATTGGTATCAATCTCCCTTTTCAGTCTCTTCCCTTCGACTCATTATCGCTATCAATGAATGAGAAGAAAAATATAGTGGCATTTATGAAGACGCTTACGGATAAAATGGCACCGTAAAAGTTTAGGTAAGAATGTGGAAAACCACAATTGTTTGGCAAAAAGGAAACCAACTCGTCTCTTTCATTTACCAGTTTTCCTTTGATGAATGTTTTTTAGTGCCACTGCATTGCTCAATGGGCCAGGTTGCATTAAAGCGATCAGCAGTTGATGTATTAACAGGCCGGTTCTTTTTGGAAGAAATTGTAATGTACTTGACATAAGCAGCTTTTTTAAAAGGGAGTATTTTTTGTACAGGATGAAGGGTGTTCCTTTTTTGCATGAAGGCTGGGAAAATAATTGTAGCAAAGGTGGTAAACTGTATTTTATGGGATAGGCTACTTGCAAAGAGCATGGTGAAATTGGTGCTGATAGCGGGATGGTTTCTTAGTTGAAATGGAGATAAAGCAATCAAAAATTTATGCGCTAAATCATTTCATTAATAAAAAGGGCCGTCATTTTCAGAAAGATTCTTCTATTGAATTTTTTATGATCAAATAATTGACTGCTGACCATAAGGTTAAAGTGCGGTCTTAGTTAGTTTAAACCCACTCAATTAAGATGAAATTACCCTGATCGCCTTCAATCATGATAACAGACAATATTTCAAATTAGGTCCAATATTCACTTCATTACATCAACTTGACAAGGTTGTTAATTGCAACCAAAATTGTTCAATTTTTATTATAGCACTTAAAAACTCACTCATTTCGAGTGGTTTTTTCACATAGCTGTTGCAGTGATTTTCGTAGGCAGTATCTAAATCTTTTTGATTGGATGATGTGGTGAGCATAATCACTGGTATTTTCTTGAGTATTGGATCGGACTTAATCTGCCTCAAAACCTCATGTCCATTGTATATGGGCATGTTGATATCCAACAGGATAAGATCAGGCTTTTTTACCTCAGTAAATGCATGTCTTTTAAATAGAAAATCAAGGGCTTCCTTCCCGTTTCTTGCAACGCTGATGGCTGTTTTTAATTTACATTCTTCAAAAGCATCCAGTGTGAGTAAAATATCTCCTTCATTGTCTTCCACCAATAGGATGTGAGCAAGTTTCATTTGTTGATTTTGCATATTATTTCATTTTAGGGATTGAAAAATAAAATACCGAACCTTCTCCTGGTGCAGACTCCAGCCAAATCCGCCCCCCCAGAAAGTCAACATGTCTTTTGGCAATCGATAAACCTATCCCTGTTCCCGAATACTCATCTTTGTTATGCAGCCGTTGAAAAATAATAAATATTTTATCATAAAATTGAGGATCTATCCCTATCCCATTGTCTTTGATAGAAAACTCCCATGCCGTTTCATTTTGTGCAACGTCAATGTCAACTATTGGCGGAGTACCATCCAGCGAATATTTGAGTGCATTGTCTAGCAAACAGTGGAATATCTGGGTGATTGCTGCTTTATGGGTATTTAATGTTGGCAGACCTTTGGACTTAATTGTAGCATTTTTTTCTGAAATTAATTTTCTTCTTAACTGCATAAATTCCTCAACTAACTCGTTTAAATCTACATCTTCTTTTCCTTCCGTTAGTCTGCTTGCTCTTGAATACTTTAACAGATCAAGGATGATTTGCTTCATCCTTTTAGCTCCATCAGTTGCAAAATGAATGTACTGGTGTCCTTTTTCGTCAAGCAGGTTTCCGTATTTACGTTTTAATAGCTCCATAAAGCTGGAAATCATTCTCAGGGGCTCCTGCAAATCATGAGAGGCAACAAAAGCAAACTGTTCTAATTCTTCATTGGAGCGTTCAAGTTCCAATGTATACTGTTGAAGCGACTGGTTAAGCTCACTTAATTGTAGTGTCATTTGTTTTTGGTCAGAAATATCCGTCATGGCACCTACCATACGAAAAGCCTCACCTTCCTTATTTCTCATGATTACACCTCTGTCTATTACATAAAGCGTTTTTCCAAGTTCATTAAAAACCCGGTATTCTAATTCCCATCGGGTAGTTAAGGGGTTCGCAATTGCTTCTTTAATACTATCCTGGATATTAGTAAGGTCGTCCGGATGAAATTTGTCTTTCCAAAAATCGTTCTCCGAAAATGACTTTGATGCGTATTCTCCAAAAAATTTTTCAATGGCTTTAGATCGGTAAAAGGTTTGGTTCACTAAATCCCAATCCCAAATGGCATCATTGGTAGCTTCGGTTACTTTTTCAAATCGTTCGTTGGATTGAAGGAGGTTTTCTTCCGCCTTTTTACGCTCTCTAATATCGAGTACTACTGCTAAAAATCTTTTATTGTTGCCTTCGGCTACCAATTGTAAATGTATTTCTACGGGATAAAGGCTGCCGTCTTTTCGTTGGTGATTGGTAAAAAAAATAATTTTCTCTTTTTCATTGTTTACTAACGGGGTAACAAGCTGTTTAAAATAGGTAACAGTGAAGTCGGGCTTTATATCAAGTGGGGTTAAAGCTTTTATTTCCTGCTCTGAATAGCCCAGGTTAAGAAGCGCACCTTTGTTGGCATAGCTAAATTGAAGCGTTTCCGCATCGAATAAATAAATTTCATTCAGGCTGTTTTCCAGGCTTGCCTGTAAGCTATTTCTGTCTTGTTGTGCTATTTTCCTCAATGTAATATCAAAACGAATGGCTAAGTATTGAACGGGCTTGTTGTTTTCATCCAAAAAAGGTACAATAGTAGTATCCACCCAATAATAGGATCCACCTTTCGTTTTATTTTTTATTTCTCCCCGCCATACCTTTCCTGATGATATCGTTTTCCATAACTCGTTAAAAAATGCTACAGGATGATGTTTAGAATTTATCAGTTGATGCGTTTGTCCGATAATCTCTTCACTATTATATTCTGAAATTTCGCAAAAGTTTTCATTCACAGAAGTAATAACTCCCTTCTTATCTGTAAATGCTATAATGGCAGACTGGTCTAAAGAAAATTTATAGTCTTTTAATTCTTTCAAGCTTTTCTCTAGTTCCAAAGCAGCTACCTTTTGCTCATGAATATCCTGAAAGCATCCATAAATTTTGGTACGCTTGTTATTGGCCATTTCGCTTTTTCCAATACAGCGTATCCAACGTTCTTTTCCCTTACCAGTAAGCACCAATAGCTCTTCATCGACCTCAACACCATCTTTTATTAAAAGATCGAATGCTTTCTGTATTCTTTCTTTACTCTCCCCTAAATGTAATTCTAATCCACCTGAATAGGAAGTTTTGTAACTATCATCCAATTCTAATATTTCTCTTACCATCGGCGACCAGTACATACTATCTCCATCCAGATTTATTAAGTCTAATTCCCAACTACCAATTCTGGCCATTTCGCTGGCCTGTTTCAGCAATTCTTCGTTTTTCGCCTGCTGTGTAATATCAAGAACAATAACGTTGAACATTATTCTGCCGTCTGCCAAAAAAATAGGCGTTCCGCTATTACCTAAATGAGTCTTCAATTCGCCATTTGGCATAACAATTTTAAAGCGACTTGTCCACCTGGATTTTGTTTGAATAGATTTATGTATACTTGCCTTAACTTCCTCCATATCGCCACCTAACTCTATTTGATCCCATAATAGGCTTATTTTGCCCTTTACTTCATCTATTGTATAACCCCACAGTTGTTCAACCATTCCTGAAATAAATTCCATAGTATCTGTTCCATCAGGATGAATAATATATTGGTAGACTACACCCGGCAAGTTTTCTGAAAGAGAGAGAAGCCTGTTTTCTGTATTTTTAAGTGAGCTTATATCCTGAACACTGCCGTAAATGCGTTTGCACTCACCATCTACAAATTCAGCATTTCCAATGGCACGCACCCAAATTTCATTTTTTGTAGCAGTTACCACCGCAGCTTCAAAATCAAATGAACCTCCGGTAGCAATACATTTTTCAATATTTAATTGCACCAATTGTTGAAAATCGGCTCTATAGAAGTTAATGGCAGTCTCCAAACTTGGTACAAATGATTCTGGATCTGTTTCATGCATTTGGTGAACCTCGTTTGTCCAAAAGACTTTTTGATTCACTAAATCTACCTCCCAACTTCCAATTTTAGACAGGCAGTTGGCCTGTCGATTCAATTCCCTTAATTTCTTTTCTTCGGTAATGTTTTTGGCAGTGGAATAAATTAACCCCTCCTCTATTACGGGATGACCATACCAACTCAACCAGACAATATTGCCGTCTTTGGTAAGGTAGCGGTTTTCAAATCCGAAAGTGGTTTCTCCACGTTCTAAGCGGTCGATTTCGCTAACAGTGATATTCTTATCGGCAGGATGTACAAATTCGCTAAAGCTATGGTATAGGATTTCTTCTTCACTGTAACCAAGTAACTCGCAGCCTGCTTTATTCATCTTGAGGAACCTTCCCTTAAAGTCTGATAAGCAAAGGATATCAGGAATGGTATTGAATAAATGAGTCAAGTCATTTTCCAGTTTTTTTCGGTTGAGTTCGGAACCGATATACCCCTCCAGCTTCTTAAATATTTGGATAAACTTTTTTAAATAATTGGCATTGTGTTTTGTACCAATGTTTAGAATGCCCCCCACTTCATTATTAAAAATTAAGGGGATACCCAACACTGCTTTTAACCCTATATTTTTTGCTGCTTCTTTTCTTACAAAACCATTACTATTATCAATATCATCCCAAAAAATTTGTTCCCGTTCAAACCATACATTGCCCGCTAAGCCCTCAGCTATTCTAAATGCATTAAAATCATGGCTGTATTCATAGAATTTTTCATCTACAGGGTCTGCAACATAATGGCTGAGCAATTGCATTTGGCTCTTTTCAAGGTTAGCCGTCCATACTTCAACCCAGTCAAATTTACCGAATTCCCCCACTGATTTGCATAACTCATTTGCAGCATTTACATAATCAGTTTGGGCATTAAAATTAACACTGATTTGGGCTAATAATTGATTTTCCAGTTCCTTTGTTTTTTGCTCGGTTACATCCCGATCTATGGAAATCCAATGGGTGTACCATCCTTTTTCATCAGCCACGGGAGTCAATGAAAAGTTTATCCAAAATTCCTCACCGTTTTTCTTGTAGTTGATGATGGTTAATTCGCAAGATTCCCAATTTCTGATGGCACGGCTTAATCTTGCCAGTTCTCCCCTATCAGAGTTAGGACCTTGAAGTATTCGGGGTGTTTTACCAATCACTTCGGCTGCTGTGTAACCTGTCATTTTGGTAAACGCCTCATTCACATAAATAATACGGGGGCCAGGTTGGTCAAATGGTTCTGCTTCTGTAATTAAAACGGCATCGGTTGTATTGGTAACTACGCTTTCAAGCAATTTCAGTCTTTGCTCTTCCTCTTTTTGCTTGGTAATATCTTGCACTGTTCCTTCAAACACAAGTGGCTTTTCATCCTCATCTTTTACCAATCTACCCAATTCATGTACCCATCGTATTTTGTTACCAGGCAAAATTATTCTGTGAATATGATCAAGAGGTGCAACGCCTTGAAAAGCCAACTCCTGGTCTTTCTCAAAAAGTTGTAGATCAGCGGGATGAATCGTTTTCGCAAAATTCTCATAATTCAATTCAAAACTTCCTTTTTCTCTACCCCATATTCTATAGATTTCATCTGTCCAGATAAGATTATTTCCCTCTAATTCTAGGCGCCAATAACCAATGTTTGCAATGGCCGAAACAGATTTCAGTTTATGATTTTCTTCAATTTTATCTGTTATGTCTCTCGAATTAATTACAATACCTTTTACAACCGGATTGTCCAACATATTAGTTAACACCGTTTCCATCCATCGCCATTCTTTTTTGTGGTTTTTAAAACGAACAGGCTCCATGATAACCCTGCTTTTGGTAGTTATTTTTTGCATCTCGGCCAATGCTTTTTCAACATCGTCCTGATGAATGAATTCAAGCGCTTTTCTACCGATAAAGTCTTCGGGCGGAATGCCGAGAATAGCACTGCTTGTGGCACTGGCATACCTATAATTGCCTTCTGCATCTATAATTGCTATCATATCATAGCCCTCTTGAACCAACGCTTTAAAACGTTGCTCACTTTGGAGGATTCTTTCTTCTTGTTCAATTAGTTCCTTGCCATCCTTAGCCACAGCATACCATAGTTTTGTGGTAGCATCCCACCTTGCCGACCATAGATTGTAGGCAATATCACCATTTTTTTTCTTGTATCTATTTACAAAAGATTTAATTTCAACACCACTAAAACTAGCAGCAATTATTTCGTCGGATTTGGGCAGATCTTCTGCCAAAGTCAAATCTCGGTAGCAGGTGCCTATTAATTCTTTTGGTGAGTACCCCCAAAGCTTTTCAGAAGCCGCACTTACATATACAAAATTCCACTGTTCATTAACCGTACAAAAAACATCTAAAGAAGCATCCATCAATTGATTGGCTTCGGATTTTTGCTTTACTATACGTGTAATATCTTTTGATTGACAAGCTACCGCAAAAATTGTATGATCATCTCCGGTTATAGGTTCAAATACTACTTGAATATATTGAATTTGATTTGATACTTCATGATAGAAATGCTCTTCTATTTCAAAATATTCTCCTTTAAAGGCCCTGTTGTAATAAGCTTTCCATTTTTCAATAAAACCGACGCCAAAGCTTTCAGTCAATACAGAATCCTTCAGTTTTTTTTCTACCCCAGTCATTTCTTTCATGAGGCTTAGGTAACTTTTATTGGCGTAAAGCAATTGGTAGTTTAGGTCAATCATCCAAATATGGTCTTTGCTTTGATCTAATAAAAGATTCGGTAACAGAGGTTGTGTCATGATAAGGATAAGTTTTTCGAGAAGTTTGTTTATGAAACCAAAAGCAATTTAAGTTTAATATTTATGTTAGAATATTCAAACATCGGAAAAGGAAAAAATTCCAAATACTCATAGTAGGCTAATGGTGCCACATTTTAGTTATGATTTTATATGGTATCAAGCTCGCAGGCAAATAACGATGAGATAATAAGGTAGACGGCATCGATAGTCAATAAGCATTTTTTCATATTTAGCGATTTGTTTTTAAGCAATCTTCATTTTTTTTCAATGTTTCATCCGGCTTCTACATAGCTGCTAACAATAAATAAAGCAATAAGCCGCTGGCGATATCTCGGTTGCCATTTATTGAAATTATAGCAAATTAATGAATAATTATAGATAGATATTATTATTGTTCAACAGGGGTTCGGTTAGATGAAGCTTTGGATGAAACATCTGTCAATGACAGTGATTAAAAAGCTAATCATCTGGTAATACTATTGTGTGCGGCAAAGTGATAGATGGGCTAAGATAGCATTGGTCAGTTTTCTATAGCTGTTGGTTTTGATTTAAAAAGCAAATGGTCTTACGCTGAAGCTATAAGTATTGTTAACAGGGCATGTGTTTATGTTTCTACTGCTTTTGAAAATGTCTGAAGCACAAGTGGACCATTTTATGGCACAGTATTTTTACAAGGCATTTGGCAGGGAGAGTATCGGCGAAATTGGCTGCGATACCCTTATTAATCAACTGGGTTTTTTAGGCGTTTATTTCGATGAAATATAGAGACGCTAAAATAGAGAATGCCGTCTTTAAAAGCAAACAGTTGATGCTGGAGCAGGCTAACAAAAGCTGGCTGAAAAATTAAAACTGCCGGATAAAAAAATGGATACGGCTCAGCTAATAATTAAACCGGAAATGCCGATAGTGATCGTTCTTTTTACGACTTCAAACGAATAGGCCTCATTACAGATAACGGTATGATTTGCCTGGTTGGGTTAATAACTTTTTTTGCTATGTCATTTCCGTTTTTATTTATTCACCAATAGCATAGCCCCCATTCCGTATGCCCTTGTTTGTGGCTGGTACATGCATTGCAAAGAAACCGGGCCGTTGTTAAAATGGCCCTCTTTAGCAACTACCGTTTCATACGAAATGGTGGTAATGCCCGAAGGAATTTGTTCCGCAAAAAACTGATAACCGGCATCCCTGACAGACTTATAATAGCTAAAACTTCCACCATATTCGTAACCGCTTTCAGCCTCGGCTGGCTCTAAAGCTGCGGCTCTTTTTTCATCAATAAAAACATACTTTAACTGGCGGGGCGCATCAATGGTGATAATCGTTTTTATTTTATCGGCAATTTTCAAAATAGTGCTACTGTCATGCTGCTCCCATTTATCTCCGGTTTTGTTTAATTTAAATAATTGCTTCGAAATGCTGACTCCTGAAGCATGACTTTTTGCAGGAGGGTTAGCGGTGAAATAGTAATAATTAAAGCCCCCGCCCGCACTTGTGTTGTTATTTTTTTTAACGGAAATGTTTGGAGGAAATTGAGATAGTTGTTTAAAATCGAACAACTGGCCTTTTAATAAATTGTCCATAACAATGAGGTTCGTATTTTCTACGGAGGCAGTTATTTCAATTGGCGTGCCCGTTACTGTTGACTGATGATTATACAACAGATCAACAATTGTAGCAGTAGCCTTTGTGGTACTCCAACTGTGTTGTTCCTTTGTTTTTAACAGCCAATGAATAATACCATTCACCGTATTTTTTGAATCACCCGCAGCTTCAAAAGCCATTGCCAACATAGCTATCGTCTCTTCATCATTACCGTCAAAATCATCGGCGTTACTGATGTCTTTCCAGCGGATGCCCGCTACATCATCAGAGATAGCAAGTTGCCTGATTGATTCAATTTGCTGCATGGCTTTTTGATAAAAGATATCATCCTTGCCTTTAAAACTTAAACTTGTAATAATCAGGATTGCCTGGCGCCATAAATTAGCATTGCTTACCGTCTTCCAGGCAGATGATAAAACGGAATCTGCTTTCAGCGAGTTAGTAGCTGTCAAGGGGAATTCACCTAGCCAATACGTTCTTACATACAGGTAAAATAAACCAGAAAAATTATAGTTATCTGCCGAAGTAAATCTGTTGTCAGCGAAGGCAATAAGGGATGGCAAAAAATGTTTGAAGCTGGCAGTATTTTTCTGATTTTGAAAAAAGGAGAGGGAATCGTTTTTTAGTTTGCCAAATCCTTCCAGTAAATAGCACGAAATGTAATGGTCGCTTTTTCCTCCGGAAAACCAGCTAATGCCACCATCTGAATTTTGTAATGCTACCAGGTCGTTTAAATACTTTTCCACCATGCTTTTACTTTTTAGGGTGTCAAATATTTTTAGCAATTGCTGCTGCTGTATTTGCGTTTGATGATTGAGTTGTAGCCAGGGCATTGTCTGTTCACTTATTTCCTCGGGTAGTGAGGCAGGCGAGCTAGATTCGCTACCTTGAAATTCAAGTCGTTTCATTGTTTGTTGGGCAGCGGTATCTTTTTGGATAATTTTTATAGCGATTGCATGCGCCAATATTTTATTAAAGGTTTGCTCTGCACAACTGTACGGATAAAAAGCCAGTGAGGGTAACGCATTTATCAAGGCAGCCTGCGACTTAGGATTTATATACATTCCAAGGCCATAAGGAACTGCATCTGTTGCAACAACCGGCCTCTGGATGGTCGTCTCGTTGCTGTTGGTTATGGTGAATGGAATATTTTGCGCAACCAATATTTTATTGCTTAAAATCGGGAGGGTGTATTCTTCCCCGTCGGAAAAACTTCCTGCCTTTGCAGTGATTTTTATTTTTAAAGGGTGCAATAAGTTTTCGGGAATTTTAAGTTGGTAGCTAATGTTGTTGTTTGATTTTCCATTCACATCAAAACTTTGTTTAGAATTGGTAACGATTGAAGCCGTTATATTTTCGCCGGTCACTGCATCTTCAACCAGGCAATTGACAAATCCGGAGAGGGTGGCAGAATCAAGATTGGTGATTCTCGTCTGCAATTGAATAATGTCTCCCTGGTATAAGAACCGCGGCATATTCGGCTGCACCATCATGGGTAGTTGGGTAAAAATGTTCCTTTCTGCATACATGAATTTTGCTTGCTTTGTATGCGCCAGTATTTTCCAATTCCATTCGGTTACACTTTCAGGGATGGTAAAGCTGATGTTGTAATATCCTTCTGCATCAGCATGTACCTGTGGCAAAAAGAAAGCTGTTTCAGCAAAATTCTTTCTTACTAATATCGGCGGCTCTTCCGGTTTAGGCAATTGAAAAGGCCCTTTGGTACTGATAACAATCACGCCATTAGCAGCACGTTGGCCATACATTGCCGTTGCATCTGCACCATTCAGAACAATGGCATCAGTTATTAAGTCAAGGTTTATTTTGCTAAGCTCACCTGTAAATGGAACGCCATCAATTATAACCAGCGGGCTATTGTTACCACTTAAAGATGCAATACCTCTTATGCTGATAGAAGCTACACTTCCGGTTAAATTTTTCTTTGATGTTCCGTAACCAATTACCACCACCTCATTCAGGCCATTTGGTGCAATGCTTACGCCAGCCGCTCTTCCGGATAGCATATTAAAACTTATTGCATTGTTGTTTTGAGAATATTTAGTACCAGATTTATATAGCTCATCATAAGCATAGTCTAATGGATTTAGCCACCATAAAAGCTTGTTTTTTTCTCCATAATCCTTTAAATCAATTCCCGGATTATTGAG
Source organism: Ferruginibacter sp. (assembly GCA_041740215.1). GTDB lineage: Bacteria > Bacteroidota > Bacteroidia > Chitinophagales > Chitinophagaceae > Ferruginibacter. Next base: position 7,848 of record JBGSMI010000148.1, on the reverse strand, counting down.
GTCATACAATGAATTAAAATTTCGCTCGTTTATATCATCATGCCATATTTCATTAAGCCGGTACCGGAGTTGCTGATTTGGCTTTTGCCAAATATGTTTTTCTATTTTATCCAGAGATGCATCATACATTGTGGTTAACAATTCTGCCGCAACGTTTTCTTTTTTACTCTTAATTGTTACTACAAAAGTTTCAGTGCTTCCCGGCGTTAGTTTACACCTGTACTGCTCTACAATTATTTCCGGTTCATCTGTTGCGGCTTTCGCCACATAAATGGTGCTGGTTTCCTTGAATAATTTATTGTTGAAAATATAAAGATGTGTCAATTGAATTTGATCGATCGCATCGTTGGGTACAGTGAAGTTCCATTCCTTTATTCCCGCTTTTTCTGTCTTTAGTTGATAATTGTATTTTGGATGTATTCCTTTGTCCGTTTTTGCAAAATATTGCGCCTGGTAAATTGAATAAATATATTTTTCTTTATTGCCGAGGTACCATTTGATTTTCTCTCCTTTTGCAGCCGTATTAATGGGTGAATACTGGAAATTTTTTGTACTGTCTGCGTAAATATTATTTACTTTATCAAATACTGAAAATAGTTTAATTTTTTCTCCAATAATATTCCCATTTTCCCTGCAAATGAGTTCCAGTTTGTAATTACCAGCTTCCAACAATTCGGCCGGAAGTTTTAATTTTTCGGTATTCGGGCTAAACATTGCGTGGTAAATCAATGTCTTTTTTTCAGCGATTGTATTTTCTTCTTCCCTGTTTTTTACGCCATAAATCCATTGCCGATTGTTAATCTCATAATCTGAATTACCCCATTCATCTTTAACTGGTATTGGTTTTTTGTCAATCCTGTATATACTGGCTTCCAACTGTTTTTTAACCATGCCGGCATATTCATTTTTTGCAGTAACGGAAATGATTCCAAGGCTATTTTTTTCATAAATATTGTTCATTGCGAAATCAATTTTTACTGGCCGGTTGCCAACCCTTAAATCAATTGACTCATCGTGGCTTTCACCAGAAGCGTCAACAGCGGTCGCACTAATTTTATATCGCACCTCGTAAAATTTTTGGTTTGGAAATTGATAAGCGTTTAGAAAGCCAGATGGTACTTTTATCGATACTTCGCCATCGTTGTTGGTGTGGATGGTGGTATCTACAATTGCAATTTCTTTATAGAGATGTTCTTCCTTTTCTGAACCAAATGAATTTCCGGGATAAGAAAAAGACGCATGTACATCATATCGGATTGAAACATTATTCAGCATCGCACCTGCAAATGATTTTATTTTTACTTTTACGAAAAAACTATCCCCCAACTGTAGATAACCAATTGGTTTTTCCAGCTTCATTTCAAATGATGGCCGCTTGTATTCTTCCACTTTAAAATGTCCGTCATTTCGATTGTCTATATCTAAGTTGTCTGTTTCAAATTCCCAGTCACCAGTAGCCGCTTTTTCACTTATTTTAAATTTGCCGGTTAAAGACCCAAACTCATTGGGAGAAAGGAACAGCGTGTCTGTTGTTTTGTTGAACGGATCATTCACATAGATCTTTAACTTTACGTTGATAAACGCTTTTACTTCTTTATTAAATAGTTTTTGCCAAACTGAAAACTTTAAATTGCTTTTATTGAATACTACCTGTTCCCCGGTTACAGGATTGCGAGTTAGCAAAATGCCTTTAAAATACACCGTTTGCCCAGGTCGGTAGATGGCCCTGTCTGTGAATAATAACAGTTTTGTATTGTCTTCGTAATAATCCAGCAGCTCATCGTCTTCCTTATCAAAAACTTCGTCAGGTTTGCTAACGGTGCTTTTATTTACTTTCACCTGGAGGGTATCGGCTCCGTGAACAATAAAGGTTTGATCGATATTGGTTTCTTTTACAATTGCATACCCCGATGCATTCACGGTTTTACCAGGTGCATCAACTATTGGGCCCTTATATTTAAGCGCATGTTTTACCAATACCTTTGCTTTGGTCAATGGCATTCCGTTTTTTCTGTTGAGTACAAAGAGGCGGCTTTCACTATTTACTGCGGCTATATTGGTAATATTTATTGTAAAGAAATTTACATGCTGGTTATTCTTTTTGATCAATGAATCGCTGTAGAGTATTGCATAATAGCCGATCGGCAATTGCTCCGTTTCAATCTTTACTGCATGAGTTTGAAAATCAATTTCATCTGGCAAAGGAATTAACATTGTATTAACCGGTTCCGCATTGATTAATTTCTCAAGGTCTAATTTGTTAAGTTCAGTTTGGTAGTATGGGCTGGGTAGTTTTACAATTTTAAGATGAATAGACGAAATGTTTTTAAAAACAAGACGATATACAATCGGTTCAGCCGGCAGGTATATATCCTGGTTTCGAATACTTAATTTTTTGCTTTCTATTTGTCGCTTCATCACCAGTAAGTTTTTTTTCAGGTAAAAAAAACTGTCAAGCTGAGCGATGTTTTTTGATAATAGATTCAGCGCTTTCACATAGAAATATCTTTTGCTGATATCAAATTTTACAAAATCGGATTGGCTGTAATAATTGTAATTTCCATAAACATCATTGTTGTAGCCAATACCCTTGTTATACCAAAGCAGGCAAAGCTGGTAAACCCCGTGCGCTTTTACTGCATCGTATTTTGATTGAACAAGTTCCTCCAGGTAATGCTCATACTCCGCGTTATTACCTACATTATCCTTGTCTTTGTCATGGAAATATTTTCGGCTTAATGATTCAATAAAATAAAATATAGCAGGTTCTTCCCTGTGCCAGTTGGCCCATTTCTGGTAGAGAATGAACATCGAATTTAAATTGACATTAATGCTCTTTGGCATTTCTTGACTTTCGATAAACTCATCAGGCTTTAACAAAAGCCAATCACTGTCATTGTTTATGAATGAAGCAAGAGCGGCATCCATGTAGTGTAGTTGTTCTGCAAAAATGATGTCAGTATAGTTGGGCTTAAAAAGAAAAATCAACGGATCGCTAGATAACCACAATAGTTCCTTCACGTCTTCCTGCTTTAACTGAAGGCTGATTGTTTTTGCTTCTTCAAAATATAGATTCACCAGGCTATCCAGTGCTTTGCTATTTAGTTTTCGATAGTCCGTCGCCTCATCAGCCAGCCAAAAAAGATTCTTATTGGTTCTGTAAGAAAATCTGAATCTGTATCCAGCTAATCGTTTGGCTTTTAGTATAAGCATAACCGACTGCAGAAGCAACGGAGTTTGTTTGTTTTTTAAAATACTATCTATGTAGAATGAGTTTTTGAAATAGGCAGTATCTTCCGACTTCAGGTCGGCAATCTGCATTAGATCGTAATAGCTATGTGCAACTATAGCATATTGCTTATTTCCAATGGCATCCTTCTTTGTTTGTTCCAATTGCGCTGAAATCTCAGCCAGGTTTACTTTGAGACTGATAGCCCGCTCTATATCCTGCCAAACCGTTTTTTGTGCAGTTAAGATTGTTGTGTAAAAAAAGGTACTTATGATAAGTAGCAGGATATGAATTTTCATACTTTTTTTTCAAAAGATGACACCATGAAATGAATTACATAAAACTAAGTATAATTATATAAATAGTTAGCTGGAATTTCCAATAAGAGCCGGTTACGTTCTTGTCCTACACCAGCAAAAACACTAAACATTAACTATCCTTTACCCCTGACTAGTTACCTCAAAAAACTCCCTTAATCTTTCACCCTGTTCAAACCCATTAAATTCACCATCCAGTTAGGCAATGGCTTATTAGATTTCCGGTTTTTCAGGTTTAGGAAAAGGCCTAGTTTTTTCAGAATGGGTACTTTGTGCGTTTCTACCATTTCAATCAATGTGCCATCCGGGTCTTCTACGTAACCAAAGCGGCCGCCCGATTCACCCATGTCAAAAGTATCACCGCTATCTACCGTGAAGGAGTAATTGTTTTTTTTCAGGTTAGCCTTTAGTGCCGTCATATCAGCAACATCAAAACACAAATGAATAAAGCCAATATCACCCCAATAGCGGTTTTCATATATTTTGCTTGGTATCCGGTCAAGTGCCTGTATCAACTCAATCTGCACATCGCCCAACAAACGGCTGAAGGGGGCAATAAAGGGATTTTTAAATGTGAGCAATACCCGGCGAAATGTTTGGTTGGAAGCTTCTTCTCCGAGGTCGTTAAATTTGCCCGTTACATCGTAGGCAATATTATTTAGGCCAAATCCATTCCGATAAAATGCAATAGAGTTTTCAATATTGCTTACACCAATTAAAGCACCGCAAATACCACCCTGCATAAAGTTTGCATTTTTAAACCAGGAGTGGTCGTGCACTACCTGGTACTGATTACCGGCTTCATCTTTTAACAGAAAAGACAGATTGCCGGATGGGCAGGACTTCGGAGGTGTACAACTGATATTCCGATTGATTACAGCATAAGAGTTTTCAACTTTGGTAGATTTAAATTTGATCGCATTGATGCCATAATCTCCCCATATGATCTTTTTTCCGGTATCGGGAGTTCTGCTGGTAAACTGCCATATTTCCGCACCGCCACCTCCATTCATGTTCATGGCCAGAATGGCTCTGCGGGCATGCACTTCGCCGCCGGTGTAGGTAGTCATCAATGCCGCTTTTGCTTCATCGTCAAATATTTTTACATTGAGGCCAAAGGTTTTTCTTAACCAGGTAAATGTTTTGGAAGCATCTTCGCAGCCAATGCCAATTTGTTGAATTCCGGAGATCAATGCCATAGGTGGATATGGAGATTTTTTAGGTGAGGTTTAATTTTTTAACGAGTTTAAAATAAGCAAACGGAATATATTTTCGCAGAAAGATCAGCAGCATTTCCTGCTTTGCCACATATACTTTTCGTTTGTTGCGGAGGATGCCGTGGATGATCTTGGTTGCACAGGCTTCCGGTGTGATGCCATTCTTTTGGCCTTTGTCCAAAAGCTGGTGAGCACTTCCATCTGCCTTTAGCGCAGAGTAGGAAATATTGGTATAAATGCGTCCGGGCGACACCGTTGTAAAATGAATATTGTTCCGTCTGTTTTCAAGCATCCATGATTCAAAGAAGCCTTCTAATGCGTGTTTGGATGCAGAGTAGGCGCTGCGTTGGGGAAAGCCAAATGTGCCAACCACGCTGCTGATGAGTACAATATTGGCGTGACTTGATTTTACCAGCAGCGGCCACAGTGATTTGGTGAGTGCTACCTGTCCGAAAAAGTTCACTTCCATAATTCTGCGGTCAACCTCAATGCTTGTTTCTTCTGCCTGAGAACGTTGGCTGATGCCGGCATTGTTAATCAGCACATCTATTGTTTGCGCCTGTTTTCCCACTTCGGTTACAAAGGCTGTAATGCTTTCTGGCAAGGCGATATCAATAAAAAAAATATGGCAATCGGCCCCTTTTTGCTGGCAGGCTTCCTGTAGTGATTTCAATTCGTCCATTCGGCGGGCAGCCAATAGCAACTGCACACCTTTTGCTGCAATTCCTAAAGCCAATGCCTTTCCTATTCCTGATGATGCGCCGGTTATTAAAACTACTTTATTTGTGAAATGTCCCAAATGGAGGTGATTTGTCCGAAGGTATTATGTAATGTTTAAACAAAGTTCAAAAACTATGGTTAATAAGTTACATGAAACTGTGAAAGGGATCGCTTATATCATCTTCACCCATCACATTTCAAACTCCCAAACAGTGCGATACGTTCCTGATTTTTCAATATAGGTAAGAAACGAAATGTAGAAGGCATCGGCGCCTATAGTAGCACTGTCGCCAATTACAAACAGTTGTTCCTTAGCCCTGGTGATGGCTACATTCATTCTGCGGTAATCTTTCAAAAAGCCAATATCTCCGTCATCATTGCTTCGTACCAGTGATAAAATAATGATCTCCTTTTCCTGCCCCTGGAAACTGTCGATGGTGCTGATCCGCATTTCTTTCGGTAGCGCATTTTTGGCCGCCGCAACCTGCCCGGCGTATGGAGAAATAAAAGCAGTCCGCAGCGGATCCAACCCTTCTGTTTCCATTATTTTTTGTGCAATTTTAAGTTCGCCTTCGTTTTGTAAACTCATGCCATTGCTGCCCTGCTCTTCGTTGTAGCCGGAGCCTGCGGTATCTATAAAACTAATATGCGCCCCTGTATTGATAAGGTGAGCAGCCGTTTGCAACAGGCCGTTGTAAAAGTAGTTACTGCTAAAGCCTGCTATGGCTTCCCTCATCCGGTATTGGGTATTGAGCAGGTAAATATTATTAAATGCTGCAATACTTTTTTCCAAAACAGATTGATTGAAACCCAGTCGGGCACCTTCATTGCTTAATACAGTTGGAGGTAATTGCAAATGATCGCCGGCCAGCACATACTTTTGCGCCAGCGGAAACACACACCAGGCCAGCGGTTCAATACATTGACCAGCCTCATCCATCACCAGCGTGTGGAAGGTGAGGTGCTTGATTTTTGAATCATACAAACCAATGGGCGTGCCTAAAATTACGTCAGCTTCGGTGTAGAGTTTTTCTTCATTGTAAGCCTGAATCTTTTTGATTTCGGTGCGGATGTTTTTTACCTCTTTAAACAAGAGGTTGCGTTGCTCTCTTTCCGCTTTGCCAAAACTTCGTTTATATTTCAGCGCCATTTTGCGAAACTGCTCGGCTCTTATCTTTAGTTCTTTGATCTCTTTTTGTTGTTTGCTATTGGACAATTTTCCTTCCGGTGTATGTAAAAAAATCGTTTCGTCTACTTTGCTGGTATTGCCAACCCTTAACACCTGCAGTCCTTGCACAATCAGACCTTTCGCTATATTGTCAACGGCAGTATTGCTGGGTGCGGCCACCAATATTTTTTCGCCGGCTTTTACCAATTGTACAATGGCTTCAATCAGTGTGGTGGTTTTTCCTGTGCCGGGTGGCCCATGCACAATGGTAATGTCTTCATTTTGTACAATCGCTTTTACAGCCTCCTGCTGGCTTTGGTTTAATGCATGGTTGTTGAAATCAAGCGAAAGGGTTTGAGTCAATGGTACCGTTTTTTCTACCGGACCACCGCTGTGTAATTTTTCAAATAATGCATACAATTCCTTGTTGTGCTCCAGCTCTTTCAACACCGATTTCATGATGGTGATGGTGCGCTGGTCGGGGGCCAGTTTTATTCCCACTCCATTGTCTTCTATCCAATCGGGAAAGTCGGGTGCAAACAGCCGGAACTCACCTGATTTTCCCTCGAGGCTGATTAAAACGCCTTTCACCGGTTCTTCACCGGTGATGAAACATTCAATGGCAGCACCGTCTCTAAACAAATTGGTTTCTGCCGGAAAATTTAGCCGGAAACTGATTTCGGGGTAATCGGCGTATCCAAAATTTTTACGGGTAACTACAATCGGGTGCAACGCCAAACCCTCTGCCTTCAAGGATTTTAGCGTATGCTGCTGATCTAAACTATACCGCTTTACCTGTTCTTTTTCTTCCAGTTCGATGCATTGCAGTAATTGAATGATATGTGGGTGAGTAGGAGGCATAGCGTGAAAATAGGGAGGATGGGGAAAATAAAAAAAAGTAACATTTAATTTAAACCATATTATTGAGGACTTATAAAAGGATGTCAATTTGCATCAGAGCTTATTTATTTCTTCTTCCGAAAGTCCTGTAAGCTCGGTAATGTCTTTCGCAGGCAGTCCTTTTTGTTTCATTCTACTTGCGATTTCTAATTTTCCTTCTAATTTTCCTTCTGATTTCCCATCGTCGTAAGCAGTTTCAATTACGCTTTTCAAATCCCGATAAATCTTCAAGCTGTTTTCGTAGCTATCTAATTCGGCCTGGCCAAGTTTAGCAAGCTCTGCCTTTTCAAAGGCATG
>JBGSMI010000128.1:0-3079 GCA_041740215.1 Ferruginibacter sp. | reverse complement strand
CCTACCTGTGCCTTTTACCAGGATAGTAGCACCTTCTAGTGGCTGTCCCTTATCATCAGTTACTTTTCCTTTAACCTCTGTACTTGTTGGTATGGGATGAGACTGTTGCAATTCTATTAAAGCTTCTTTTTCTTTAATGACTATTAATTGATTTACAATAGAAAAAGTAAGTATTTGATCTTTAAAGCATTCCTTTAAAGCATCTTCAAGAGAAACATTCGTCATCGTTAGGGTAATTTTTTTAGCCTTTTTTAACAGGCTTTCTGTGTAAAAAAAAGTGAACCCTGTTTGACTTGTAATCTCTTTAAATGCCCTGGCAATAGGTGCATTCTTTAAAGACAGTGAAATTTTTTGGGAGTAGCTTTTAGCGGCAGCCGTGAGGCAAAAAGCCAGCATAAAAATTGAGAACATTTTCATAATCAAGAACGATTTAGCAATTCCCTTCCTGTAATATCGGAAGCGATTGCAGCAAGCAATTAATTTCATACATTTGTTTTTTTGGTTAAACAATTAAAAGACTATAGACTGTTTTGAATGAGATTAACCAAGATACTTACCGGGGGTGTTACCAGCACTTCCGGTTTTCTTTTGAGTAACCCTGTTTTTATATTACAATGCCATCGATTGGTCTTTGCCAATTCAAAAATCCATGATTAGGGAATTACCACCACCTTTCTTCCATCAATTTTGAAATGTACTTTTCTTGTGAGTTCTAAAGCCTTTAATACATCAGATAACATCGTTGACCTTGGTATATCTGCATAAAAAAGGTCCTCTAACTTCTTATTGTAAACAATCTCCACATCATACCACCTTGCCATTTGCCTCATTACTGTTTCAATATCGGCACCCTCAAAGTTAATGCGGCCGTTTTTCCATGCTACCACATTATCCAAATCCACATTATTCAGCAAACTGATGTTATCCTCTTTATTAATTTGAGCTTGCTGCCCCGGCTTTATTATTTTGCTACTTTTTCCATTGCTAACATTTACTGAACCCTGGAGCAACGTAACACATAACGCCCTTTCGTCATCGTAAGCATTCACATTAAAATGAGTACCCAATACCAATACTGAAGTTTTTCCCTTTTCAACAATAAACGGCATTGCGGGATTGTGAGCTATTTCAAAATAGGCTTCACCAGTAATAGTTACTTTTCTTTCCGTACCAATAAACGCAGTCGGAAAAGTAATTGATGATGCCGCATTTAACCAAACTTTTGATCCATCTGCCAACACAAGGCTAAACTGCCGCCCCTTTGGAGTGGTCATTGTATTATAAACCACTTCTGCATTGGGTTTGTCATTGCTATACACCAATTCACCATTCTTTTTTATAATAGATGCGTTACCCTGCTGTGCCAATGATCCGTTAATGGCACTATCCAACAAAATAGTTTCGCCGGATGCAAGCGTGAGAATTGCACCAGCTTGCCCTGGCTTTATATCAGTTTGTACTTTATTTTTACTCGGAAGATTAGTAACAACCGGTTGGTTTTTAGGGCTTTTGTTTAAAAAAAATAAGGCAGCGGAACCTATCAACAATATTACTGATGCTGCGGCAAGCCATTTACGCCATGGCATTTTAATTACAGGTTTTTCAATTCCAGCTTTTTGCCAAATGGCTTCTTTAATATCTTGTTCAATCTCGTTTTTATTGCCATACAAATTTTCATCCCATTCAGCTTCTGCTAGGTTATATTGATTACAAAGCCGATTGTAATGAAGGAGTTCTTCTGCTGAGGCAGTACCTACAATTAATTTTTCCGCTAATTCCCGGATCTCGTCTTTGTGCATAAAAATGGGATTATGTACATTAGGCACATGAAAAGACAATAACCCCCAAAGCTTTTGAAAAAAAATAATGCTAATTGTAGTAAACGACAGGAAAAAGTAGAACGCACATCAAATGAGGTTCTATATTCGTACGAATTCGATGAAGTGCAATAGTGATTTGGTTCTCTACCGTTTTTACAGATATTCCCAATTGTTCGGCAATTTCCCTATTAGAAAGATTACACTCACGGCTTAATCTGAAAATTTCCTGGCATTTTATGGGTAGGTCAGCTATTGTTATTTGGATGATGGTATTTAGTTCTTTAACCTCAGCAAGTTCATTTACGCCTGGTAATAATGATTCAAAATCTACTTTCGCAACCTCCTCAAAAAAAACATCCCTAATTTTTCCGGAACGTATATAATTCGCAATCTTGTATTTAACCGCAGTTTTTAAATAAGATTTAGGCGACTGAATTACTAAACCTTGTTTATGTTCCCATACCCAAACAAACACATCCTGAAGAACATCCTTGCATGCATCTTTTTCTTTAAGAATAAAAAAAGCAAATTTGTAAAGATCTGACCAGTAACGGGTATAAAAAATACCAAAGGCAACTTCATCACCTTTCGATATTGAACTAATGAGTTCCTGATCAGTATAATTGGTATCCGGCATGGCGAGCATAAAAGGCTAAGGTAATAAATATTAAACGTTATAAACCCCCTTAATCATTTTTTGATACCAAATGAAATACAATGCGAAAGAAAACCAAGTATGTTACAAATGAATACCACCCTGAAGATTTACACTTTTCCTGAATAAAAAATTTACTGCCTCTACGAAAAAATCCCTGACTACTAAAAAAAATTATCTTACATGATTCCAGAATTAAACTCTCATTCCTTTTGATTTCCTTGCTATTTTTTTCTTTGGTAGTAAAGACTTCTCCATTTTAACAACAAGGGTTTCCTTTATTTGAACAACATTTTCATCCGCCACCTCATGCTGCTTCATCTGATTCTCCTGTATCTTAATAAAAATTTCCCGTTCCAATTTTGAAACATCTTTTTTAAACTGAGCCAATTCATTTTCCTTTTCAAATGGTTTAGCCACTAACTGTTGAAGTATCGGGATATTTTGCTCCAATTCCTGCAGGTTCTTTTCATACTTTTCTTTTAAAGCATCCACCCGGTCAATAGCATTAATGAAATATCTGGCAGCAATCCTGGGATTATCAATATTGATATGTCCCTGGTTCCATAAATATTTTATGCCACTTTCTTTACTCTCAGCAAAG
>JBGSMI010000127.1:0-9917 GCA_041740215.1 Ferruginibacter sp. | reverse complement strand
GGAGTGTGTCACGAGAAACAGGATAGTGAAATCTTGTTTCGTAATTGTATAAATGATGGCAGTTGGCCTGCCGTACACGCCTTACAGCGGGAGTGTACAAACCGCCTGAAGGTGCTTTGTTCAAAAGGCAAGGTATTGAACGTTCAGGTTAAAAGGCATCGTAAGGTGTCAGGTACGTGTAATGGAGTTGAATGTAAATGAACCACTGACGACGTGTCGAAACCGGACTAAGTCGAGAACCAAACTGCTGATTTTCTAGCGTTGGCAGGATAAAGCTGTAACGGTTGGCTGTTTACTGGTTACAGGTTCTCCGGCATTGAGGTGGCAAGAACATTACACAGGCGTTTATATGAAACGTGAGAGGCTTTCTTATTAATGTGCGAAAAGCTGCAACAAGAAGCCCGCCAGTGGCGGGCTGCCACGGCTACACGAAGCTAAGGTTAACATTGTTGCCTAACCCTGCCAAAGGCGGAGGAAAGTAATAAGCAGCGTCGGATGTATCCATAGTAGCGAAGAAGTTTCTGTAATAGAGATGGAGCGAAGGGGTACAGTTATTCAGGTTTGAGTATTTGTAAACAACCATCAAAGATGGAATGATGAACGAAGAAAAGACAAAGTCATTTGCAGTAAGCAAACAGATGGTGTACAATAGCTACCAGAAAGTATGCGACAAAAACGGCGGGGCAGGTATTGATAAGGAAACGATTGATAAATTCAATGAAAACCTTAGCGGCAACCTGTACAAAGTTTGGAACCGCATGGCATCGGGGAGTTATTTTCCACCTGCAGTACGCACTGTATTAATTCCAAAGAAGCAGGGAGGAACAAGGCCATTAGGTATTCCTACGGTAGGCGACCGTATTGCACAGGGCGTGGTAAAAGATTACCTGGAACCGATCTTAGAACCATTATTTCATGCAAGTTCCTTTGGTTATCGTCCGGGCAGAAGCGCACATGATGCGTTAGCGCAATGTAATGGCAACTGCATACAGCAGGCGTGGGTGGTTGATTTAGACATCAAAGGTTTCTTTGATAATATCAGCCACGAATGGGTGATGAAGATGGTGGAGCATCACACACAGGAAAAGTGGGTGTTGCTGTACATAGAACGCTGGCTGAAAGCAGGTGTAGAACAGGCGGACGGTAGTATAGCAGCAAGAACGAAAGGTACTCCTCAAGGAGGTGTTGCTAGTCCGTTGCTTGCAAACCTGTATCTGCATCATGCCTTCGATATGTGGATGGGCAGGAACTTTGCTGCCAATCCATTTGAACGCTATGCAGACGATATCATAGTACATTGCAACAGCAAGGCCGAAGCAGAACACCTGTTATCGTCTATCCGTGAGCGGTTGAGAGGTTTTGAACTTGAACTGCACCCGGAGAAAACCAAATTGGTGTATTGCAAAAACTATAAGCGCAAGGAACAACACGAGCACAACAGCTTTACGTTTCTAAGCTACAGTTTTCGGCCGCGGAGCAAGCCCAACACGTTCGGGCGGCATGATAAGTTTATGGTATTTGGTGCAGCCATTTGCTGTAAAGCCAAAACCTTTATCAGGGAGAAGATAAGAGGAGTATTCGATCCAAGAAATACACAGGTATCACTGGAACGGGTAGCCGCAAAACTGAACCCTAAGATAAGGGGATGGTTAAATTACTACAGCCGGTTTGGGAAAAGAGTAGCTGCGAATGTATTCTTATATCTGAATGTGCTGATAAGGCGATGGGTAGAAGAGAAGTTCCGGTTAAGAAGCAAGAAAGCAGTATTGGTAAAATACCAAAGCATTATGCAATCGAATAGTGGTTTATTTCTTCACTGGCAGAAAGGAATTAAGTATTGACTGAATAACAAGAGCCGTGTGAAGGGAGACTTTCACGCACGGATCTGTGAGCGGCTGAAGCTGAAATGCTTTGGTCTACTCGACCCAGCAATGAATCCCCACCGAACGCAAAGCCTTAACCGTTAGCTGTTATTTTATGACACGCTGCCATTCACAAAAAATATCTTCTTCTTGTCCCCACCTTTGACTTTCAATCGTCATTAGGGTATAACAATTAAAATTTTAAAAAATGAAAGAATTCGTATTAATTTTCAGAACTTCTCACAATCCAGACTTTACACCATCACCCGAGCAAATGCAGGAAGGACTCACCAACTGGATGAATTGGATGGGCGGTATAGCTGCTCAAGACAAATTAGTCAACAGAGGTAGCAGATTGTCCATCTCAAACTCTAAAACTGTTAAGCCCAACAATGTAGTAGTTGATGGACCTTACACAGAAATTAAGGAATTCATAAATGGTTACACCGTTGTAAAAGCTGCCAATATTGATGAAGCTGTTGAAATGGCAAGTGGTTGCCCAATCCTGCAACTTGGCGGTAATGTTGAAGTAAGAGCTGTAGTATCGTCTGATGACAACAGTTAAATGATTTAGCCCTGTTTTATTATAAACAGGGCTAATTTTTTCATCCAGAGAGTTTGAAAATTTGAACAATTAAAACCTAAGAAAAATGAAATCGAAAATCGTTTTACTTTTCACCATACTTATAGTTGCAAATGGTTGTGCAACAAGCAAAATAAGCAGCAACCCATTAAACCAAAAAGGAATTATTAAGTTAACATTACTGTACCCAAATGGGGAGGGCAAAACCTTTAACTGGGACTATTACACAAACAAACATTATCCATTACTTAAAAAATATTTTGGCGAGTCCCTGAAAGCTTTAGCACTCGATAAAGGAGAATCAAGTGGCATACCCAATACACCAGTACCTTATGTAGCAATAGCTTATTTGTACTTTGAAAATGTTGAAGCTTTTCAAGATGTAATGAAAAGAAATGGAACAGAAATTATGGCCGATATTCCAAAATATACGAACATTAGCCCAGTGGTGCAAATCAGTAAGGTGGTGCAGTAGATAGTTTCAGCTAAGAAAAATTTAGTATTTTACCTTTGAAAATGGTAAAATATTTAGAAAATAATTTATTATGTAAAGGAATAATGGCAAGCAATTTTTCAAAAGAAGCAGAGTTAATCCCCCATTTATTTAGATTAGAATATTCAAAAATGACGGCTGTTCTATGTCGTCTTTTTGGTTTAAAGCATATTGAAATAGCGGAAGACATCGTAAGTGAAACATTCTTGAACGCAACTGAAATATGGAGTATTAAAGGACTGCCTGAAAACCCAACAGCCTGGCTATATACGGTAGCTAAAAATAAGACAAAAGACTACTTAAAACGAAACACTTTTTTTGAGCAAGTAGTTACACCTAAAATTAAACCCGAAGAATTTGACAATGATGAGCCTTTCATTGATTTCACAAAAGAAAATATCAGCGATAGTCAATTGGCAATGATTTTTGCAGTGTGTAATCCAGTAAATTCAAATGAGGCACAGATTTGTTTAGCACTTCAAATTCTTTGTGGATTTAGTGTAGAGGAAATTGCAAATGCTTTTTTAAGTAATAAAGAAACCATTAAAAAACGTTTATTGAGAGCTCGGGAAAATTTACGAAAGGAAAATTTTAGACTTCATAGTTTAAACATATCTGAAATACAAGCAAGGATTGATACTGTTTTAGTTACATTGTACCTGCTTTTTAATGAAGGCTATTTCTCAAAATCAAATAATAACGTTATAAGGAAAGACCTTTGTGCAGAAGCAATTAGATTGACCCTTACATTAATTGAAAACCCGTTAACAAACACAGCAAAAATAAACGCATTGCTTGCTTTAATGTGTTTTCAAAGTTCCAGATTAGAGGCAAGAATTAATGAAATGGAAGAGAAGTTGTTTTGTTTGACGAACAAGATAAAAGTCTTTGGGACAAAGAACTCATTGAAAGAGGAAATTATTACTTGGTCAAGGCTTGTTCTGGAAATGAAATTTCCACATATCATTTAGAAGCAAGAATTGCCTACTGGCATTCAACCTCAACTGACTTTAAAAAATGGGAGCATATTTTAGAGCTTTATAATATTTTACTGCAATTAGAATATTCGCCTGTAGCTGCATTGAACAGAACTTTTGCTTTTTCAAAAGTCTATGGAAAAAAGAATGCAATTGCAGAAGCAGAAAAATTAGCTCTAACTGACAATCTTTTTTATCATTCATTATTAGGTAACCTTTATACCGATATCGACAATATAAAGGCTATACAATATTTCCAGACAGCCTTGCAGTTTACAAAATCAATTTCGGACAAAGCGACTATTAGCAAAAACATAGACAGGCTTACAACAGAGAAAAAAACAACAGCTAACATTGGTACCCAACTTTTACAGGCAGACAAGTCTCAATGAAAATCCCAAAAGCCATAATTTTTGACGCTGGTAACACACTTTTGGAAGAAATTTCCTATGATATTGACAAAGGAATAGCAAAAACATTAGATGAATTAAAAATTAATTATACCGTAGACAGTTTTAATAATAATTTAAAACAGACAATAAAGGACTTTTATACGGACCATAGCCCGTATGAATTTATTTTAATTGACTGGTTAAAAAAATTCCTTGAAGACTTCCAAATTGATATCACACCTGAAAAGTTTGAGTGCATTGTTTGGCAGAATACAGTTGTTTTAAAGCCCTATCCAGACATTGATTTCGTTTTGAGCCAACTCAAAAAACAAGGAATGAGGCTTTCAGTTTTAAGCAATACTATTTTCTCCGGCTACTCTATGAAGTATGAATTTTCAAAACATAATTTATTCGACTATTTTGACCATATAACCACCAGCGCTGACATAGGCGTTCGAAAACCAGATAAGCAAATTTTCTTAAACGCAATTGACAGAACCAAATTGCAGCCATCAGACATTTTGTTTGTTGGTGACAATTTGGAAGCGGACATTATTGGGGCGCATTCTGTGGGTTTAAAAACAATTTGGAAGTGTGAAAATAAAAGTGACAAACCAAACAACTCTAAAGATTTATTTTTTCTTACCTGGATAGACTTTTTTAATCGATTTGTAAAAAATAAAAGCTGGGTATAACAGGCGGCAAGTTGCAGAAACACCCTGCTAACTTGAACAGACTTGCCATAACCAAACTCGACAAGCCAAGCATTTAGTTGAAAGATATTATAAAATTTACAACCTATTTGAGATGCTTTTTTATTAGCTCTTTCCTAATCTCATTTTGTAACTCTTTGCCACCTCTTACTAAATCTACTGCGTGTTTATGTTTTTTCATATTGACAGGTTTGTGTTTAATACTCCAACCACCTATTTCGACTATAATAGGTAACAAGTCAATCCCTTTAGCTGTAAGACTGTAAATATTTTTTTGTTTATGGCCGGGGTCATCTGCCTTGCTAATTATACCTTCTCTTTCAAGCATCGCAAGCCTGTCCGTTAAAATATTTGATGCAATTTTTTCTTCCGAATTAAGCAATTCTCTAAAATATCGCTTGCCTTCAAACATAATATCTCTGACAATAATTAAACTCCACTTATCTCCAAATACTTCCAGCATAAGGTTTACGGGACAATTAGACCGATGATTTTCCATATGTTTCTAAATTTATTTTTAAAAAGTGGTTGCATTTTGCAATTAGTCATATATATTTGCAACCAGTTGCATTTTAAAACCACAGCAAATGTAACTGAAACAAGTAAAATAGTAACTAAAAAAGTAAAAACATGAAGAAAAATTTGGTTCGCTACAAAGTATTGGCAAGCAAAGTTGCAGAAAACGAAATACTCGTTAAAGAGGTTTACAAACAATTACATGAAACCCAAATTGATGGTTTTCATTATGCCACTTTCAAACTTGCAGACGGTGTGAGTTTCGTTCACATTGCGTTTGTCGATAATGAAGAAGCCAATAAAGCATTTAGCAATTTAACGGCATTCAAGAATTTTCAGGCAAATATTAAAGACCGTTGTGAAGAACTTCCTGTCGTTAGTCCAATTACAGAAATCGGTTCTTACAATTTTACCCAATCAAATTAACAACAATCAAAACAAAAAATTATTATGATTTTAGAAAACAAAAATGCAGTAATTTATGGGGCAGGTGGAGCTATCGGAAAAGCCGTAGGCCAAGCATTTGCAAAAGAAGGTGCAAGGGCATTTCTTACTGGTCGCAATATTTCAAAATTAGAAATATTAGCAAAAGAAATTTTAACAGCAGGCGGCAAAGCTGAAATTGCTATTGTTGATGCACTTGATGAAAATGCAGTCAACAAGCACCTTGATACAGTAATTGAAAAATTTGGTAGCCTTGACATTTCATTCAATGCAATTGGAATACCCCAAGAGGGAGTTCAAGGAATACCGCTTATGCAACTTTCCCCCGACAGTTTGGTTCTTCCAGTAGCGACTTATTCAAAGTCGTATTTCATAACAGGAAAAGCAGCAGCAAACCATATGGTAGCCAAACAATCAGGTGTAATAATGACTATTACAGCAACACCTGCTCGTATAGCATCACCCTTAGTCGGTGGTATGGCACCAGCCTGGGCATCACTTGAAGCACTTACCAGAACAATGGCTACCGAATTTGGACCTTTGGGAATTCGTGTAGTATGCTTGCGAACAGATGGAATGCCCGACTCTGATGTATTTAAAACTGTTTTAGGAATTCATGCCAAAGGAGAAGGTATGCCATCAGCAAAAGAATTTCAAACCATGTTAGAAGGTTTTACACTTCTCAAACGACTTACAACTTTACCTGAAATGGCAAATGTTGCCGCTTTCGTTGCATCAGACCAAGCAAGCGCAATGACAGGGACAATTGTAAATCTTTCTTGTGGTTCTATCGTTGACTAAACAAGCAGTTTGACAAGACAACAAACCTGCCGCTAGTCGAGTAAGCAAGGGGGATTTCACCCCCTGCTCCTCACAGGTAGGGTCGAGCAGTGGCGCATTAATCTTACAGATCATGTTTCCACCATCCGCCTCGTCAAACGCAGCGTGCGCATTTAACGCACTGCGCTTACCTAATGATTTCTTATTTAAGTTATAAACCTATCATGTTGGAAGAACTTTCCTCGGGGATACTTTAAAGTCGCTGTATATATTGTATACAGCATACAATCCCTTTGTACTCCATTCCTTCCAACCGAAGCCCTGTTTTCCTTTGGCCTTCATTAGATGCCGTCGGATCTTCCGGGTTAACCAGTCTTTTACATATCCAAATACTTTGCTTGAGTTTCCTATTTTAAAATATTGTACCCAGCCCCGTAATATTGGATTGATAAGGTCTCTTACCCTTGTCAGTGGTTGCGATTCATGACGTTGGAACACATCTCTTATTTTCTCTATCACTTTAACTCTGGCCTGCATCTTTGGTTGATAGTTTACCCTCCATTTCCCCGTCTTCGTTTTTAGCCTTCTAAATTCAAAGCCAAGGAAGCCGAAGCTATCTCCTTTAGTTAAGTCCAGTTGCCGGGTCTTTTCTTCGTTGATGTGTACCTGCAATTTATCCAGTTCTTCCCTTAGTCTCTTGTTGATCCCTGACCATAGCCAATCCCATTTATGATGTCCATCCACTAATATCACCACATCATCGGCAAAGCGTGCATATTCTACATGCGTATATTTTCCCTCACGTGTTGTTTCTTTTGCTTTCTCAAGCATTTTATCCAATTCATTGAGGTATATATTGCTCATCAATGGCGAAAGAACTGATCCTTGGGGAACCCCTTCCTTTCCGCCAATCTTAAGCATTTGTTTGAGCAAACGCATTATCTTTTCATCTGCGATCCGCTCTGCAATTTTTGCCAATAAAATGTGATGCTTCACTGTATCAAAGTAGCTTTTCAAATCCAGATCAATCACACGTGTCTTCTCTTTTACTACAGCTTCTGCAACTCTTTCTATCGCCTGATGGGCTGTTCGTTTAGGCCGGTAACCATATGAGCCATCCTGAAAGTCTGAATCAAATACAGGCTCCAATATCAGTTTCACTGCCCCCTGTACCACCCGGTCCCTGATCGTAGCAATTCCAAGCTTTCTGGTTTTCCCATTTGCTTTGGGTATTTCTTTGATCCGGTTGCGGATGGGTTGATAAGTTCCATTGACCAGCTGTTCCTGTATTTTCTGCAGAAAGCCTTCTACTCCTGCCTTTTCAATATCATCGAAGGTCATTCCATCTATACCCGGTGCCCCATTGTTTCTTTTGGCCATCTGATACGATTCTGTCAGTGTGCTTGTCTTACATACGTGCACATACAATCCCCAGAAGCGATGGGTTTTATCAGCCTTCGCCTTCATGTATATCTTCCTTCTCAGTTCCTGCAGTGTAATAGACGTTTTTATCATTATCGTCTTTGCCTCCCGTTTTTGTTAGAAGAATATCATTAGTAAGGAGACTTCGCTCCGTTCCTATTAGAGAACTTCATCGCTACTTTTCTCCTATCCGACTCCCTCTCATCTTCGGCTCATTTCCTTGTTATCAAGTTATAGAACCTACCTTGCTCCCAACATTTCTGTCAGGGATGAGGAGGGTATCTCCAGTTGCGTTACATATCCTTGTTACCATGCTATTGCTACCACCCCGCCAGCCGTGTCGTTTCCCGTTTCAGTCAGTTTCGGAGAGACATACTGCCTTCGCTATACGGTCAATAGCTCGGCCTGCCGGATTTAATCACTTTCGAGGCTATCTATGCATTCACTTGCGTTATGGCCTGGTAACTTGCGTGCCTGCTTTACAGGTCACTTTTCAATGAGCTTCATAAGTTTCATTTCTTCCACTCATGTCATTTAGCTACAGAACTTTGACTTTTATTCTGATGGGACTTGCACCCATTGGATATGTCCACCTTAGCTGGACGCACAACCGTACGTGAATCTCTCGATTCATACGGCTCTTCAAGATGCCTCGACCAATCATTAAACTTGCGCTTAACGATTGTTAGGTTAAACAGTTTAATCATCCCTTTCGGTTGTTTTGTGTTTAACCAATTTTTGTATCTTGTGTATCCCTTGGCTACTGCTACTTTCATAAGCTATCAACGTTACTACGGGTACATCCGCCCCTGCGCTGATTTGTGAAGGCATATTGTACTTTACGGGTGCTCCGCTTAGTAGTTTTGCCTCTATGCAGGTTGTACGTTCTGGCGCACCTGCGAACGATTTTACCTACCTGTGCATACTCAACCAGTACAGGTTCTCCAGTTCCGCCTTTGCGCCGGTCTATAAGTCCCGGCGGCTTTATCCCGGATGCAGCTAACACTTCTGGCAACATCTGACGAATGTTAACTCTGTTGAAACAATCATGTGCATCGTTTCTTTTTGCATCAGTAACAATTATCGAGACCTCGCAGCCGCTTCACTATGCGTTCGGCTCTTACAGACGCACCTGTTGTATCGTTCACCACCTTGCTCCTTAGAGCAACGCAGCATACAACCGGTTTGATGGTGAAGGTTGCTCTGCTTCTCCCACCGAGAGACCTGCTCTCATCACATAGGCAGCTTCGCTGGACACACACATTGCATTTGCAATAGCAGGGCGGTAATTGTAAAAGCAGATAATGAGCATTACTAAATATTAATTTAAACTCTTATCCCTTTCTTCTTTTTTGTTGCTTCCTTTTTAGGCAACAATGATTTTTCCATTTTAACAACAGGAGTTTCCTTTGTTTCAACTATAGTTTCATCCAACACATTATGCTGCTTCATCTGGTTCTCTTGAATTTTAATAGAAATTTCCCGTTCCAATTTTGAAACATCTTTTTTAAACTGGGCCAGTTCATTTTCTTTTTCAAATGGTTTTACAACCAATTGCTGTAGCATGGGAATGTTTTGCTCCAACTCCTGCAGATTCTTTTCATACTTTTCTTTTAAAGCATCCACCCGGTCAATAGCATTAATGAAATATCTGGCAGCAATCCTGGGATTATCAATATTGATATGTCCCTGGTTCCATAAATATTTTATGCCACTTTCTTTACTCTCAGCAAAG
>JBGSMI010000122.1:0-6000 GCA_041740215.1 Ferruginibacter sp. | reverse complement strand
TTGATCTTCTGTTTTATGGCGGCTGGTTTCATCTTTAAATAAGGCTACTGCCAATACTTTATTTAACATAGAAACAGCTACAGCTTTATCAGGCTCTTTCCAACTGCTCGTAATTTTAGTTGAAGTGCAGGATGTAGCAATGATTACAGCCATTGATAAAGCGGGGAGAATACTTTTTTTCATAATTAATTTGTAACTATTCAGGTCGAAATTACCATTTTTAAAGTTGTTGTTAATAATTTGTGTGCAGGTTAGTGCAAAAAATTAAGCTACTTGCCTGCACTTTGGATAAAGATTTAATCATACAGTTACAGCAGCACCAATTAAAAGAGCAGGAAAAGTTGATTCTGCTTTTGGAAGCACGTATTACCGAATTAGAGAACAACCAAAAGAAGAATAGCTCAAATAGCAGCAAACCGCCCAGTAGTGATATAGGAAAGCCAAAGCAAACAAAAAGCTTACGTACAATTAGCGGCAAAAAGCCTGGAGGTCAAACCGGACACTCAGGTGAAACACTTTCTTTTAGTGCAACGCCCAATGAAATAATTACGCATGTTGTTAGCCATTGCGCATGTTGTGGTAAAAATATTTCCAGTGTAGCTACTTTGGATTTTGAACGCAGGCAGGTATACGATATACCACCCATTGAAATAATGGTAACTGAACATCAAAGCGAAATAAAGAGTTGCCCGGGATGCCATACAATCAATAAAGCTGTTTTTCCGGAAGGGGTAAACCAGCCGGTACAATATGGTGCTAATGTGCAAGCAATAGGTGTTTATTTTACACAATATCAGTTGCTACCTTATGCCCGTACTACAGAGGTTTTTAAAGATTTATTTGGCCATACTGTTAGTCAGTCTTTTTTAGTAAATAATAATAAGCGTTTTTCATCTCAATTAGTTCCCTTTATCGAAAACCTGAAGGAAATATTATTACAACAACCTGTATTGCATGCAGATGAAACCGGATTTTATTATAACGGGAATCGCAATTGGTTGCACACGCTGTGTACCGAGAATCACAGCTTTTATATGCCGCATACAAAGCGTGGTACCGAAGCTATGAAGGATATGGGCATCTTACCAAAGTATACCGGCATCTTGGTTCATGACTTCTGGAAATCTTACAATGAGTTTAGCTGTGCCCATGCTCTCTGCAACATACACCATTTACGTGACTTAACATTCTGCCATGAGGTAGAAAAGAGTAATTGGGCAGCACAAGTAAAGCAGTTCTTACTAAAACAGCATCAGAAGGTAATCGATGCTAAAAATGCAGGGGCAGAATCGTTTACCAAAGGCCAGCTAAAATACATACATCGAAAATTCGATGCACTTATGAAGGAGGGGAAAAGGTTATATCCACCACCAAAGAAGAAACAAGGACAGCGAGGAGTAGTAAAGAAAAGCAAGACGCATAATCTTTTAGAAAGATTTATTTCCTACCGGTCAGAAGTATTAGGTTTTACAAAAAATTTCCAAATACCCTTTGGCAACAACTTAGCCGAGCAAGCCATACGTATGATGAAGATTAAGCTGAAAATATCAGGCTGCTTCAGAAGTGAGCACGGTGCAAAAGATTTTGCAGACACCCGAAGTTATATTGCTACAATGAAAAAGCAAGGAGTCGATATTTTTAAAGCCCTACAAAACGCAGTTCAGGGTGAACCAATTCAATTAATGGCCTGAATAGTTACATTAATTTTATTATTTTAATACTGAAGAAAAAATAATTTGCAGGAAAAGGGAGTATAAGCAAAGGTGGCTATTCCCGTCAAGGCTATGCTTATATAATTATAGAAATAGGTTGTATCATTCACACATTTGAATTTCAATTTTAATCAGGCAAAATATTGCCGAATAAATTGTTCGATTTGATTGGCTGAAACCACACCCGATTGCCGCCATTTTATTTCTCCATTTTTAAACAAAATAAGTGTAGGCACACCCTGTATCTGATAGGCTGATGCTGTATGTGGACTTTTATCTATATCTATTTTTAAAATTGTCAATTTGTCCCCGGTTTTTCTTTTTAGTTCTTCCAGGATGGGCTTCATTGTTTTACAGGAACCACACCATTCTGCAAAAAAATCAACTAAAGTTGGAGTTTCGTTTTTTATTATTTCTAAAAATTGGTTTGCCATTGGTTAATATTTTATTGATTACATTTTTAAGTATTGATTGCTTTTACCCGCTTTCGCCATTTGACTACTTCGTACCAGATTACACTAAGAAATCCAATGGCTATACTAATTCCTAATTGAACAAAATTTAAGTGTTCAAATTTTAAAAAATAACTAACTGGCTTTATGTAAAGTAACAAGGCTGTAATTAAAATAGTAATACTTATGATTAACAACAGTAATTTATTTTTATACTTAATGGTGGTAAAAATGGAATAATAAAAAGAACGGTTTACCAACGTTAAAATTATATTGGCAGCTATCATTGTAGTAAATACCATTGTTCGGGTAGCTCCCTCTTTAAAACCCTGTAGCACCGCATATTGATAACAAAACAATGTGCCTGCTGTTATCAGCAACCCCTGAATAATACTTGTTAACAATTCTTTAGTATTAAAAAAAGTAGTAGTGATTGGCCGTGGTTTTTGCTGCATGGTGTTTTTCTCCATCGGTTCATTTTCGTAAATTATAGAGCAGGTTGGCCCCATAATTAATTCAAAGAAAATGATATGCACTGGTGAAAAAATATTAGGGTAAACCCAGCCCAATGCCAGTGGAATAAATACAGTTAAAATAATGGGTACATGAATGGAGATAATATAACGGATTGCTTTTTTAAGATTGGCATAAATCTTTCTGCCCATAGCCACCGCATCTACCATCTTTGATAAATCATCATCCACTAAAACCAATGAAGCCGCTTGTTTGGCAATCTCCGTTCCTTTTTTACCCATGGCAATTCCAATATGTGCTGCCTTTAATGCCGGACCATCATTAACCCCATCACCCGTCATGGCAACTATTTCGTTATTGGCTTTTAGTGCATTTATTATTTTCAATTTTGCATCCGGAAACATTCGGGTAAATATATTGGTACTTGTAACGGTATCTTTTAAATCAGCATCGTTTAATTTCATTAGCTCATCTCCGGTAATACTTTTTTCATATCCCCTGAAACCAATCTGTTTGGCAATGGCTGATGTTGTTTCTGAATTGTCGCCGGTAATTATTTTTACTTTGATACCTGCTGTATAAAAGCCTTCTAAAGTCTTTGCGATGTTTTCTTTTGGGGGGTCGTAAAAAGCTACAATACCTTTTAATTTAAATTGAAACTGTTGTTGTGTGGCCGGAAAGTTATTGCCATTAAAATTTGCTTCAGCCACAGCCAATACCCTGTAGCCCTCTGCAGTAATAACTTTTATGGCAGTTTCTATTTGTTGTTTTTCTGTTTTGGAAAGATTGGATATATTCATTAAAGCTTCTGGTGCTCCTTTAGCTGCTATGATACGTTTACCCAAATCATTTTCAAAAATATGCGTCATCATTGGTGGTTTGCCTTCAATAGGATATTCATGAATCATTTTGAATTCAGGCCTTTCATCTACTGTAATTTCTTTTGAGTATGCATTGTGCAAAGCAATTTCCATTGGGTCAAAAGGAATAGGCTCACTGGCAAACATTGCCAGCCTAATGAGTTCTTTTTCATTTGCGGTTACTGTATTTTTAAGGGTAGAAATGTTGTTCGTTGCCAGTACAAATACTTTTGCTAAACGCATTTTGTTTTCTGTAATAGTACCGGTTTTATCAGTACAAATTACCGTTGCACTGCCAAGTGTTTCTACTGTTTTCATTTGTTTTACTATAATGCCCAGCTTCATTAGTCGCCATGCGCCTAAGGCCATAAATGTGGTAAAAGCTACAGGGATTTCTTCGGGCAAAATACTCATGGCAAGCGTAAGTGCTTTTAGTAAACTATCCAATATATTGTACGACCTAAAATAGTTGATAGCCCACACTATCAAAAAAACAATTACACCAACTACCACCATTTTTTTTACAAAATTGCCAAGCTCCTTTTCAAGCGGTGTTTTTTCTTCGGTTATACCTTCAAGGATTTTACCAATTTTACCTAATTTGGTTTGGTTGCCAATGGCTGTAACAGTTGCAATTGCCAAACCGCTAGCTACTGTAGTACCGAGATAAATTGTGTTATCGGTTTTGTATTTGTCTTTTTCAACAGCGAACGATTCACCAGTGAGTATGGATTCATTTACTGAAAAATCGTTGGAGTGAACAATAATGCCATCCGCAGCTATAGATATACCTTCCTCCGCCATTAGGCTATCTCCTACAACCAGCTCTTCACTTTTTATTGATACAATCTCTCCATTCCGTATTACTTTACAATGAGGTTGTGTAAATTTTTCTAACTTCTGCAGAGCATTTCTGCTTCTTGAATTTTGGTACAAAGAAATACTGGAAACCATAATAATGGCTGCTATCATAAAAATACCATCCCCATTATCGCCACTTATAAAATAAATAGCAGCAGCCACCAATAGCAAAACTAGCATGGGTTCTTTAGCTAAGCTTTTAAGTACTTCTAAAAGTCCATTTTCTTTTTTATAACTTAATTGGTTCAAGCCATACGCTTCCCTGGCAGTAATTACCTGCTTATCATCTAAACCATTTATATCAAAATTATTTTTGGGCATTATAATATTTTTTCCCCTTTACAATTTGCCTTCTATTGTTTTTTTTCTTTTTCTTTTTTTCTGAAAAACCCTCTTAGTAAAAAATTGTGTTGCAATGCTTCTAAGTCTGCATCTAATTTCTGGCTGCTGGTTTCCAAATTCTTTAAAGTGATTTTTATTGATGCTGCAGTTGTAGAGTCATTCAATAAAACACCTGCTATATTTTCTTTCTGATTTAACCTTTCACTTACTGCTTTAAGATTAGCTGTAAACTTTGAAACCGAATTTGAAGCATTTTCTAATTGAGACAGGGTGCCTTTAATATTACCATACATTATTGTATCTGTAACCAAATCATTAATAGAATTGCCAGATTTATTTATTTTACCCGAAAAGGTTTTTAGATTGGATAAAACATCTTTGCTGTTTAGGGAAACGGTTTTAAAGTTTGATGAAGTAGCCTGTAAGTTATCAATGGTTTTGTTGAGTTTATTTGCCATTGCCGCATCATTTAATAAGGTAGCTAGTGTGCCTTTACCGCTATCAATTTTTTTACTTATTTTTTTAAAATCATTTGTTATTTCCAGCAGATTTTTATTATTGGCCTGTAAAGTAGCCAGCATATCATCAGTACTCAATGATTTTTCCACTGCCAGAAAATCATTTTTTTCTACCTGCGGCAAAGCTGGATCTCCGCCATAAATAATTACAATTTTATTTCCTATTAAACCATCTGAACCAATTTTTGCAAAAGCATTTTTATGTATATGCGATTGAACCTCATTTTCAATACTCATTGTAACTTCTACCTGTGAGTTTTTAGAAAAACCAATGCCTTTTACTGTGCCAATTTTCACGCCGGAAAACCAAACATTATCTCCCTTTATTAAGCCACCTACATCATTAAAAACAGCATGAATAGTAAATGATTTTACAAAAGTTTTTTTCTGACCTCCTAAAGTAAAAATGGTTACTACTAATATTGTAATACCAATAAGTATAAATATTCCTACAATTACGGGGCGGTTATTTTTTAATGTACTCATTTGCTGTTAATGAAATTATAATCATAAAAAACTTTTGTATTTGTATTCTGTGCGTTAAAAATCTCATCAAATTTTCCAGGAGCTAAAAATTTGCCATCTACTATCATCGTTACTTTATTTGCGGTATTTTTTGCACAGGTAAGATCGTGTGTAATGATAATAGCACTGGCATTGTATTGTTGTTGTACTTTCACAATCAGGTTATTTATCTCTATGCAGGTCATTGGGTCAAGCCCGGATGTTGGTTCATCATACAGCATTATTTCCGGCTTCATAATCAGCGTACGGGCAATGC
>JBGSMI010000115.1:0-19229 GCA_041740215.1 Ferruginibacter sp. | reverse complement strand
ATTTGTTATTTTTACAGCATGGCAAATCCCAATTTAAATACGGATGGAGAATCGCTTAGTGCGGTGGAGAAAGAATTTGAAAATAATATTCGGCCGGCTGAAATGGACGATTTTTCCGGGCAACCTCAAACCATTGAAAACCTGAGGATATTTATAAAGGCAGCAAAAATAAGGGGAGAGGCGCTGGATCATATTTTATTTCATGGCCCGCCGGGTCTTGGTAAAACCACACTGAGCAGGATAGTGGCCAATGAATTGGGCGTTAAAATAAAAGAAACCAGCGGGCCGGTGATCGAAAAGCCGGGTGACCTGGCCGGACTATTGACCAATCTGGAAGCCAACGATGTATTGTTTATTGATGAAATTCATCGGCTGAGCAATGTAGTAGAAGAATATTTGTATGCGGCCATGGAAGATTACCGCATTGATATTATGATTGATAGCGGGCCCAATGCACGAAGTGTACAGATTAATTTAAATCCTTTTACGCTGATTGGTGCTACCACCCGAAGTGGGTTGCTTACAGCACCATTGCTCTCCAGGTTTGGCATTAAATCCCGACTGGAATATTACAATGCTGCCACGCTTCAAAAGATTATTTTAAGATCCGCTGGCATTTTAAATACGTCCATCACCACTGCGGCTGCTGATGAAATCTCCCGCCGGAGCCGTGGTACACCCCGCATTGCTAATGGATTATTGAGAAGAGTGAGAGATTTTGCGCAAGTACTAAACGATGGTGCTATTGACATAGGCATTACTCAACATTCACTAAAGGCGCTGAATGTAGACGAACATGGACTGGACGAAATGGACAATCGGATTTTGAGTGCCATCATTGATAAATTTAAAGGCGGCCCGGTAGGGATCACTACTATCGCAACTGCGGTAGGCGAAGAACCGGGTACACTGGAAGAAGTGTATAACCTTTTTTGATACAGGAAGGCTTTTTACAAAGAACTTCAAGAGGAAGAGAAGCTACTGAAAAAGCGTATAAGCATTTGGGGAAAATTTACAACCGGGGGCTGGATAATACATTATTTAGCTAAACCGGCTTGCGTTAAACTGATTTTAAGCCCGGAAATATTAGTTACTACCAGAATTAACAGGGACTTCGAAGAACTCCCCTTTAGGCAATGTAATTTAGTTAAGACTAAAGACCTGCCCCTTAGGAGCAATATGTGGGTAGCACGAGTGTCTATCATTTTGAATTTTCGTTCCGTTAGGAACGTTATGTGGATTGAGTTTGATAAAATATTGCGTTCCTACGAAACGCCTGTTCAATTGATCTGAATTTTTTACCCACATATTATTCGGATGGAACAAAAAATGCCTGACTAAATGAGATTGCCTTTTAGAGGATGGGGCATAAAAAAACGGGTTCCATAAACAGAACCCGTTTTAAATAGTTGCACATTCATTTAAGCCGCTACCAGCCTGAATCCATTACCATGTATATTTACAATTTCGATAGTATTATCTTCCTTCAAATATTTACGAAGCTTTGCAATGTACACATCCATACTTCTCCCATTGAAATAGGTATCGCTGCCCCATATTTTCTTTAAAGCAATTTCCCTGGATAACAAGTCATTTTTATACTCGCAAAGCATTTTCAATAATTCATTTTCTTTGGGCGATAGCACCTGTACTTTACCATCAAAGGTTAATTCTCTTAAACGTGGGTTGAAATGATATTTACCCATGTCAAATTCTGCATTCACTTCCTCACGGTGCATCTCTTCGTTGCGCTTTAAAATTGCTTTTATTTTTAATAATAAAACTTCACTATCAAAAGGCTTGGTGATATAATCATCTGCACCGAGTTTGTAACCCTGGATAATATCATCTTTCATTGTTTTTGCAGAAAGGAAAAATAAGGGTACATCCAGATTGATATCACGAATTTCCTCTGCCAAAGCAAATCCGTCCATATTGGGCATCATCACATCCAACAGGCAAATATCGAATTTTTCACGCTGAAAAGCAGCCAGGCCTAAACGGCCATCTCTTTCCAGAATCACTTCGTAATCATTCAATTCCAAATAGTTTTTTAATACCATCCCAAGATTGGTATCATCTTCACACAATAGTATTTTAGGTTTTGCTGCTTCCATGATTTAAGGTTTTAATGGCAAATAAAATTAATTCAAAATTGATGTAGCGAATATGATGCCTATTTTTTTGTTAAAGGTACTGTTGTTCAACTTACAATAATCGCACAATTGTGGTAATATGACTTTGTTTTTTGACGAAAGCTGCAATTAAAAAGGCTTTTTTTGGTTGAATAACCTGTCTGTTTTATCCACCTTTCGCTATCTCTGAAACTTTTTATCTGTTAGTGTTTTTAAAAAAGCAACGAGATTTTTCTTTTCTTTTGTTGTTAAACCCAATGGTTGTTGCAGTGCCGGATCAATATTAATTGCATCGGCTACGAATGCAGCAGGGTTATTGTAATAGTCAATCACCTGTTCCAATGTAGTGAACATGCCATTGTGCATATACGGTGCCGTTACTGCCACATTCCTCAAGCCGGGTGTTTTAAATTTTCCAAGGTCGCTGTCCTTTTTTGAAAAATTGTAACGGCCTGCATCATTCAATTCTCTGGCATTGTAAAGACCGATATTTTTATAATCATCGTCGGTAAAATCTTCCATTGAATGGCAATCAAAACATTTTGCTTTATCACCCACAAACAGTTTTCTTCCGGCTTCTTCCTGCGGCGAAAGTTTGGTAATATCATTGCTCCAGTCATCAAATTTGCTATTTACTGTTTCCAGCGTTTGTTCAAAGGCAGATAAGGCTAAAGCCAGATTTTTTTCAGATGGCGGTTGTTGATATACTTGCTGAAAGATTTGCCTGTATTGAATATTGTTATTCAATCGTTCAACGGCCTCCGCCACAGCAAGCCCCATTTCATTGGGGTTTTGTATGGGCATTAAAGCCTGTTCTTCCAAGGAAGCGGCACGACCATCCCAAAAATAGTAAGGCCAGTTTTTCATGTTTAAAACAGAAGGCGTATTTCGGCTGCTTAGTTTGCTATGGATACCAATACTAAAGGCGACGGTATCTGCAAAAGCAAATTTCGGCTGGTGGCAACTGGCACAACTAACCGAGGAATCTTTAGATAGAATATTTTCAAAAAAAAGTTTTTCACCAAGCGTTGCTGCTGTATAAATTTTTGTAGGCGGTCCGGTAATGCCCGCCGAAAGAAATAGCAAACCAGAAACAATCATAATTAAAGCTGTCAGTGTGTGCTTCATTTGGTAAAGTTAATTCAGCAATGAAGATAAAAAGCGAATGAGTATTTTTCACTGCTCATTTGTATCTTTCCAAAAAAATAAACCATGGCAAATAAAGAAGAATTTGTAGCAGCAATAAAAGCTGGGTATACTTTTAAGGGCGAATCCGTAAAAATAGGTGCTGCAATGTTAGATGGTGAGGTAGTTGCAGATGCCGGTATTTATCTTCCATTAAAAACAATGAACCGCCATGGTTTAATCGCAGGAGCTACCGGTACTGGTAAAACAAAAACGCTTCAAATGATCAGTGAGTTTTTAAGTGATGCAAGTGTGCCGGTTTTATTAATGGATATCAAAGGCGATTTAAGTGGAATTGCAGCAGTTGGATCCATCAATGATAGGTTAACAGACCGCTATCAAAAGCTAAATATGGAGTATAAGCCGGAACAATTTACGGCTGAACTGATGACACTGAGCGATCAAAAAGGCGTGCGGCTAAGGGCAACTGTGAGTGAGTTTGGCCCGGTGTTGCTGAGTAAAATTTTAGGATTAAATGATACACAAGGGGGAGTAGTCGCCATGATTTTTAAATATTGTGACGATGCAAAAATGCCCTTACTCAATTTAAAAGATTTTATCAAAGTATTGCAGTACATCGGCGATCAGGGAAAGGCTGAATTGGAAAAAATTTATGGAAAAATATCTACCACAAGTACTGGAACCATTTTAAGAAAAGTGATTGAACTACAGCAGCAGGGCGCCGATGTCTTCTTTGGAGAAAAAAGTTTTGAAGTAGAAGATTTAATGCGGATAGATGACCAGGGTCGTGGAGTTATCAACGTGTTGCGGGTAACCGATTTGCAAGACAGACCGAAATTATTCTCCACCTTTATGTTGCAAATGATGGCCGAACTATATGCCAGTTGCCCGGAGGAGGGTGATTTGGATAAACCCAAACTGGTGCTTTTTATTGATGAAGCACATTTAATATTTCAGGAAGCCAGCAATGCTTTGTTACAACAAATAGAAACGGTGATTAAATTGATCCGGTCGAAAGGAATTGGTATTTTCTTTTGTACACAAAATCCGATGGATATTCCGGCCGACGTATTGGGACAATTAGGGTTAAAAATGCAACATGCGTTAAGAGCATTTACAGCCGTTGACAGAAAAGTGATCAAGCAAACTGCTGAGAACTATCCTGAAACCGAATTTTATAAAACAGAAAATTTGATTACCCAACTCGGTATCGGAGAGGCCCTTGTAACCATGTTGAATGAAAAGGGCATTCCTACACCGTTGGCCCAGGTAATGTTGTGCTCACCTCGCAGCCGCATGGATATTCTAACGGATGCGGAAATTGAAGGTATTGCAGGCCGATCAAAACTTACTTCCAAATACAACCAGATCATCGACTCTGAAAGTGCTTACGAGATGTTAACCGCTAAATTGGAAGAAGCTGCCGGAAATGCACCGGAAGCAGAAGTGGCGAAGCCCGCAAAAAAGGCTGCAAAGGAAGAACCTTCTATATTTGAAAAGGTAGCCAGTAATACAGTTGTAAAAAGCATAGCCCGAACTGCAGGTAACACCATTGTTCGTTCTTTACTAGGTGCACTTGGGCTTGGTGGAAGAAGTAGAAAGAAAACTACCACTTGGTTTTAATGGATTGTTAAGGCCTTTATTTATCTGCTTTTCAGCAAGGCAATGCTTAATTTTGCATATGCTTTGCTTGAAACACTTTTTTAAACACCGGTTTGGCCCAATAGCCGTTACAGTTTTGTTGGTGTGTTCAGTTGGTTTTGTAACCAGAGTGATTTTGTTTGTAAAAAGTTGGCCTAATCTTGAACTTTCCTTTTTGAGCATCATTGGCATCTTTGTTATTGGCTTCTTTTACGATCTGGTGGTGAGCAGCTTTTTCGCCATCCCGGTTGCGCTTTATTGCTGGATATTGAAAGATAACTGGTATCAAAAAAAATGGCAACGCCTGCCCCTATTTCTGCTGTTTTTTATCATCGCATTTATATTGGTTGCAACAGCCGGCAGCGAAATCGTTTTTTGGAACGAATTCAATGTTCGGTTTAATTTTATAGCAGTTGATTATTTAATATATACCAACGAAGTATTGGGAAATATCTGGGAGTCCTATAATATGCCTTTCATAATTGTGGTGGTGCTGTTAGTAGTAGTGGTGATTCTATTTTTAGTGAGAAAAAAAGTAATTGCTTCGCAAAAAATAAGTATGCACTTTGGCCGAAGAACAGTTTTCTTTCTGGGGTTTTTGTTAGTACCGGTTGCTGGTTATTTTTTGGTAGACAATCATTTTAAAAATATCAGTAGTAACAACTACGTAAACGAATTGGCTGGTAATGGCACGTACGAATTTGGTGCTGCATTCTGGAACAATGAAATCGATTATCACCAGTTTTACAGAGAACATAAAGACACCGAGAATCTTATGTTGCTTCGTAAAATGCTACAAGCGCCCAATGCCGCTTTTTCTATTGATCCGTTGAGTATAGAACGAAAGATCCAAAATGATCGTCCGGAACATAAATGGAATGTTGTGTTAATAACCGTGGAAAGTTTAAGCGGTGATTATTTGAAATATTTCGGAAACAAGGAAAATATTACCCCCTACCTGGATTCATTGATACCTAAAAGTTTGTTCTTTAGTAATTTTTATGCTTCCGGTACCCGAACGGTTAGAGGTTTGGAGGCTATTTCTCTGGCAATTCCTCCAACGCCCGGTCAATCGATCGTTCGCCGTCCTAAAAATGAGGGACTATTTTCATTGGGAAGCGTATTTAAAAGCAAAGGGTACGAGGTAAAATATATTTATGGTGGCAATAGTTTTTTTGATAATATGGGTTATTTTTTTAGCAATAACGGCTATATAGTGCTTGATAAGAGAGACATACCGAATGAATTGGTAAATCACACGACTGCGTGGGGTATTGATGATGAAGCTGCTTTAAATTTCACTCTCGGTCAATGTGATGACAGTTATAAAAAAGGTAAGCCCTTTTTTAATCATATTATGACCATTAGCAATCACCGGCCCTATACTTTTCCGGATGGACGCATTGATATACTGTCTGCTTCTCACCAATCCCGGGGCGGAGTAAAATACACCGATTATGCCATTCATAAATTCCTGACGGATGCGGCACAAAAGCCGTGGTTTGATAATACTGTTTTTGTAATTGTGTCAGATCACTGCTCCCATAGTGCCGGTAAAACAGATTTACCCGTAAACCGCTACCAGATACCTTGTTTTATCTATGCCCCTAAATTAATTCAACCACTGAATGAACACAGGCTAACCAGCCAGATAGACCTGGCGCCAACATTGTTGGGTTTGCTAAATGTAAATTATACCAGCCATTTTATGGGTTTTGATATTTATAAAACACCTGCCTGGAGAGACAGGGTTTTTATCAGCACTTATCAGAACCTTGGCTATGTAAAAAGCGGGAAGCTGGTTATACTTTCCCCACAAAAAAAAATCGCCTCTTACAAGCCGGACTTTTTAACGGGTTCAGCTAACCAAATACCCGATACAGATAGTCTGTCGAAGGAGGCCATTGCCTGGTACCAGGGGGCATCTTATCTTTTTAAAACCGGTAAATACAAGTCGGTAGATTAAAAAAAAGATATTCGCAAATTACTTAAAATCAGTTATTTATAAATTTACATGTGTTGAATTAACGCAATGAAAATCATAAAATAGTTCCAGAAAAACTTGCGTTTTACTGAATAAGCTGTTATCTTCGCTTCGGTTTTTCATAGGATATTGGATTTTAAAGCGGGACTAGATTTCTATCTTGGTCCCTTTTTTATTTAAATTGTATTTGTTTTCTTGTTGATTAAACTTGGCTTTATTAAAGATTTTTGCTAAACGTTATATTCCCTTCTTTATCAAATACCAATTTTTTTTCTGCTTGTAAATAGTTAATTACTTTCCACAGTTTTTCTTTTTTATATTGTTTCAATTGATTGATCAAGTCTTTTACCGGCAAAGTAGTTTGGCCAATTAAATTAAAGATGTGTCGGTTGATCAACTCAAATTCTTCTTTGGAAATAACTACATCTTTCTGATTGATACAATTATCGCAAATGCCACATGCTTTTACATTTAAATCATTGAAATACCTGGCGATTACCTGGCTTCTGCAATTGACCTTGTTGGCGATATAGTCAACCATTGCTGTAATCCGGATTTCAAAATTCTTTTTTCTGGCCAGGTAATTTGCTAAATTGATGACGAAACTGTCGGCATACATCCTGTTTAACACAAGGGTAAGTTGTGGAGTGTCTTTTTGAGGCGAATAGTCAACTATGCCATGCGTTTTTAATAAAAGCAATTCCTGTTTTATATCAGCTATGTTTTTTCTTAAGAATTTCGCCAGTTCACCTTCATAGATCGTTGCAGGGTAGTTAAAGATGCCTTCATAGCTACGTAGCAATCCTTTTACCAATGGTTCTAATTTTGGGAACTGCTTTTCAAAGTCTTCCAGTTGATGTCTGTCTGCTGTGAACTCAAGTGAAGATGGCTTAAAAAACCCTTCGTTAAAGCGCAGGATTTCCTCCTGCTCCAATGTTTTTATTGCATAGGTTGCTGTGAGTATATTTAGTTTAAATGCGTTAGCAAACGCGGCTATGTCAAATTCATAACTATTTCCTTCACCTGTTCCTGCAGCTACCTGCAGATGATTCATCACGGCGATGTAAACCTGCTTAATACTCGCTTTATCCGGATACCGGATTTCAGCTTGCAACTGCATATCGGCTATTTCCCGGTCGTTGTACAACAGCACCGCATAGGATCGTCTCCCATCCCGTCCGGCACGTCCTGCCTCCTGGTAATAATTTTCGAGGCAATCAGGTACACCAAAATGGACTACCGCCCTCACATCCGGTTTATCTATTCCCATTCCAAACGCATTGGTGCAAGCGATGACCCGGGTGGTGTTGTTGATCCAGTTTTCCTGTCGCTTATTTCTTTCATCATTGCTTAAACCGGCATGGTAATAATCTGCGTTGATCTTATTTAATTTCAACAGTTCTGCAATATCTCTTGTGTGTTTACGGGTTTTGCAATACACGATGGCAGTTCCTTTTACGTTGTTTAAAATTTCGAGTAATTTGTTTTGCTTAGACGTTACATTGAAGATGCTATACGATAGGTTAGCTCTTTCAAATGATTGTTGAAACCGTTGCTGGTTGCTTCCAAACAGCAGTTTTTCGCAAATGTCATTTTGTACAGTTAGCGTAGCAGAAGCCGTTAGTGCCAGCACCGGAACATTGGGTAGATGTTCCCTCAAATTGGCAATGCGCATGTAGGGCGGGCGAAAGTCGTAGCCCCACTGAGAAATACAATGTGCTTCATCCACCGCAATCAGGTTGATTTTCATAGATGGTAAAAAATCCAGAAACAGATTAGTCTCTAACCGTTCCGGTGAAACGTATAGAAATTTATAATTACCATAAGCGGCATTTTGTAACGTTTTTTTCACTTCTAAAAAGCTCATGCCGGAGTAGACGGATAACGCCAATATTCCTTTTCTTTTAAGACTTTCCACTTGATCTTTCATCAATGCAATCAGCGGACTAATAACAAGGCAGATACCCTCTTTGGCCATTCCTGGCACCTGAAAACAAATAGATTTACCACCACCGGTAGGCAATAAAGCGAGCGTGTCTTTTCCTTCCAATACACTATTGATAATATCCTCCTGCAACGGTCGGAAATGATCGTAGCCCCAGTTTTCTTTTAGTATTTCATGAATATCCTGCATGCGTGTATTCTATTTAATACACTTCGTCGTGTGTGCCAATATCTACTAAAATGATTTCATTGTTATTATACCATGAATAAATGATACACAGATCATATTCAACTTTAAATGCGCTCAATTGAGATAACGTGCCGGTAAGTTTGTGAGCTAATAAAGAGGGGTGCTGCGGATTGCTTTGGAATAATAAAATTTTTTCTAAAACAACAATTGCTTTTTCAGGATTGCGTTTTATTAACTTTTTATACGATCTTTCAAATGACTTACTGAATTTGAGCGTTATCATAATTCTTTCAACCAACCGGTTATTTCATTCGGACTATCAGAACTAAACAATGTGCCAGCTTCAGCATCTTGGAGCGCCTTTTGGTGGTTTTTTAAAAAAGCAGACCTTCGCTTTTCAAGTAATACCTTCGAAATAATGTCTTGCACTTCTTCCATTTCCTCTAATGAAAGGGAAGTTACTGTTTCAACTATATCTATAAAACGTTGCATAACCAGATTCTTTGTTGTTACTCAAATATACCAATTCTAAATAACTTTCTTATAATTCAGCCTGATCGAATTGGCAGCTAGTACTACATCGCTAAAGCCCATAGCCAGTGCGGCTATGCCGGGATGTAGCAAGCCAACAGCCGCAACAGGTATAGCAACGATATTGTAGATAAATGCCCAGAAAAGATTTTCTTTAATCGTAATGAATGTATGCTTGCCAAGTCCCAAAGCCAATGGCAAATGCCGGATGCCTTTATTCATCAATACCACCTGTGCACTCTGCATAGCCAGTTGGGTAGCATCGCTCATGGAGATGCCGATGGTTGCTTTTGCAAGGGCAGGTGCATCATTGATGCCATCGCCGACCATTGCAACAGGCGTTTCGGCATTTAGTTGAGTGATCATTTTCAGCTTTTCCTCCGGAGAATGTTCTGCCAATACTTTTTTGATGCCCAACCGATTGGCTACCTGCTGCGTTCTTTCCAATGAATCACCACTTAGTACAATGGTTTGTATATTTTTTGAATGCAGATATGCAATCACTTCTTTTGCTTCTTCCCTTATTTCATCTTCCATATTAAACCAGCCAATCAATGTGTCATTTTTTAACAGGTAAGCAGTGTGGCTGGCGTCTTTGGTAAGTTGTGCGGCGATTTTATAAGAACCTAACTGGTAGATATCACCGGCTGCATCAGTTGCCTTCATCCCAACACCTTTTATCTCCTCTATTTTTTTCCATTGAATTGCATTGTTTATTTTCCATTCTGAAGTGATCTTTTTCGCAATGGGATGGTTGGAGTATTTTTCCAAAGAAAAAATGATGCGTTTAAATTCGGCTTCACCCAGTACATTACTTTCAAACGCCGAAATGGTAAACTCGCCCACAGTAAGAGTGCCTGTTTTATCGAACACCACCGCAGTGATATTTTTAAACAATTCAAGGCTTTTGGCATTGCGGAAAAGGATACCGTTTCGGGCAGCTCTGCCCAACCCAACAGCAATCGCTGCAGGCGTTGCAAGCCCCATGGCACAGGGGCAACTAATCACCAACACGGCAATACTTCGCATTAAAGAATCGGTTGCCTGTATATTGAACGCAACATAATTTAGTAAAAATGTGAGGATGGAAATACTGATGACAGCAGGCACGAAAATGGCACTGATCTTATCTGCCAGTTGCTGTACGGGTGGTTTTTCGCCCTGTGCTTGTTTCACCAGGTTTAAAATATTGCTCAGCACGGTGTCTTTGCCAACGGCTGTAACCTGCGCTTTTACAGTTCCATCCGTAATAAGGCTTCCTCCAATCAACGTATCTTTTTTTTGTTTATGCAGTGGCTTACTTTCACCCGTTACCAATGATTCATTCACCTGTACTTCGCCCCAAAGTATTTTACAATCCATCGGCACTTGTTCGCCGCTTTTTATCAATATTAAATCGCCCACATGCAGTTGTGTGTTCTCGACCGGAAAAATAATTTCTTTATGTTCGTCATCAAAAGCAATCATGTTGGCCATCATTTTTTGACTGCGGGCCAGCTTATTCAACTCCTTTTGTGTGGCAGCTACAGATTTATGTTCTACCCATTCACCCAAAAAAACCAACGTAATGATGGTGGCTGTGGTTTCATAAAAAATATAATCCATACCCAGATTTTGCAGGGTACCAATCAGACTGTAAACGAATGCTGCGGTCGCACCCAATGCAATCAATACATTCATATTAGGAATGCTGCGGCGCAGACTTTTAACCGCACTGGTACCAAAATATCCCATGCCCACAATATAAACAGGTATACAGATTGCTAGTTGAATCCACGGATTCATTAAAAAATGAATATGAAAAGGCAACATGTGCAGCATCAATACCAGCGTAAAGGGTAAGCAGAAAAGAAACCGCTGCAGGTGGTTTGAAAAAATCGCCTTTTTTTTAGGGTTTAATTTGTTTTGATCTTCATTTACTACATGGTAGCCTAAGTCCTCAATGCCTTTGGCTAATGCTACTTTTGATTTATTTTCTGTTAGATCAAATGTTACTTCGCTTCCGATAAAATTCACCTTTATATCGGATAAGCCTTCTTTCTGCAGGTATTTATTGATTGTTAACGCACAGTTGGTGCAGGTCATTCCTTCTACTTTCCATTCTACTTTTTCCATATTGCAAAATTATTGTTTGCCTTAGTGAACCAATTACTAATGCAGGAAAATATCTTTGCAACATGGAGGTGATTTTTAAATTGGAAGAAATAAGGGCCGCTGCTCAGCAAGTATTGGCATTTACAGCCGGATTTGCGGTATTTGCCATACATGGTGATATGGGAGCCGGCAAAACTACTTTTATACATGCCGTTTGTGAGGCAATGGGTGTAAGCGATAATATTTCAAGCCCAACGTTTTCTATTATTAATCAATATAAAACGACTGACAATAAAATAATTTATCATATGGATTTATATCGGCTTAAGAGTGAGGAAGAGGCTATCAACAGCGGGGTAGAGGATTGTTTGTTTTCGGGCAATACCTGCCTGGTAGAATGGCCTGAAATTACGCCCGGCATCTTTCCTTATGATACTCTCCATTTATACATAACTGCTCTTGACAATAATACAAGAGGAATAAAAGTAGAATTGAACAATAGGGTACATTGAAAAACAATTCAACAGTATGCGCCGAAATAGGAAATGACTGTGTCGGTATTAATTTGTAATTTGTAAGCTTTCAATCGAATCATTATGGCTACATCAAGACCTTACGTATCTCCTTCCTTTTCTTACGAAACGCTTGAAGAGACGTTGGATGTCAAACCAAAAGGAACAGAACTTTTTATAGGAATTCCTAAAGAAACTTCTTTTAGTGAAAACCGCATTGCGCTTACGCCCGAGGCGGTAGGGGTAATGGTAGCCAATGGGCATAGAGTGGTAGTGGAAGCAAAGGCAGGCGAAGGTGCCAGCTACAGCGACATGGATTATAGTGATGCCGGTGCAAAAATTGCCTATGACAAAAAGGAAGTTTTTGAATGTGATGTACTGGTAAAAAGTGCGCCCGTAAGTGAGAGTGAGTGTGAATTGTTAAAGCCGCATCAGTACATCATTTCCCCCATACATTTAGCCGTTATGAAAAGGGAAATTTTGCAAAAAATGATGGATAAGAAGATTACGGCGCTGAGTTTTGAAAATTTGAAAGATGATAGTGGCCACAATCCAATTGTGAGGAGCATGAGTGAAATTGCAGGGAGTGCCGTGATGTTGATTGCCGGGCAATATTTAAGCAAGGCCAACAATGGTAAGGGCGTATTGGTTGGAGGAATTAGCGGTATACCACCAACAAAGGTGATCATCATTGGTGCCGGAATAGTAGGGGAATATGCAGCCAGAACTGCATTGGCAATGGGAGCAAGCGTTAAAATTTTTGACAATAGTATTTATAGGTTGAAGCGGCTTCAAAATAATATTGGCGGTCGTTTATGGACCTCCGTTATTGAGCCTAAGATTTTATCGAAGCAGTTAAAAACCTGCGATGTAGCAGTTGGTGCTTTAAGCAGCAGCAGTGGCAGAACCCCGATTATTGTTACCGAAGAAATGGTGAGTAATATGCGGCCCGGCACTGTAATCGTAGATGTGAGTATTGACCGGGGCGGTTGTTTTGAAACAAGCGAAGTAACTACGCACGAGAATCCTGTGTTTAGAAAATACGATGTGATTCATTATTGTGTTCCCAACATACCCAGCGGATTTGCACGTACGGCATCGCAGGCCATCAGCAATGTGTTGATGCCGCTTTTGCTGGAAACAGCCGAAGATGGTGGCATCGACAACGTGATCTGGTATAAAATAAATATCCGAAGTGGTATTTATCTATTCAAAGGTAGTCTTACCAATTTCTATTTAAGCGAACGGTTTGATTTGAAGTTTACCGACCTCAATTTGTTGATAGCAAGTAAGCGTTAATGATAGTTGCCTAAAGATTATAATTTGAAAATTTACAAAGCTTATTCTGATTGATAAATATTGGATATTTTGTAATCACTCAATCGATGTAATAAAAAATGCCCGGAACTTCCGGGCATTTGTATAAACAAAATCAATTATTTCAATCAATATTCTCAATAATTCCTGCAATACCCTGGCCACCGCCAACACATGCTGTAACAATACCGTATTTTTTCTGTAATCTTTTCATGTCGTTTACCAACTGTATGGTCAGTTTGCAGCCGGTACATCCCAGCGGATGCCCCAATGCGATGGCACCTCCGTTAATATTTACTTTTTCCGGGTTTAGTTCCAGCGTTCTAATTACCGCCAGCGATTGAGATGCGAATGCCTCGTTCAGCTCAAATAAATCGATATCTGCCAGGCTCATACCCGCCTGTTTCAATACTTTCGGAATGGCTTCCACAGGCCCAATGCCCATGATACGGGGATGCACACCTGCACTGGCACAATTCACCAGTCTTGCAATGGGTTTCAATCCCAATTCATTGATCATTCTTTCGCTCATTACAATCACAAATGCAGCCCCGTCACTGGT
Source organism: Ferruginibacter sp. (assembly GCA_041740215.1). Classification (GTDB taxonomy): domain Bacteria; phylum Bacteroidota; class Bacteroidia; order Chitinophagales; family Chitinophagaceae; genus Ferruginibacter. Next base: position 5,173 of record JBGSMI010000115.1, on the reverse strand, counting down.
TTGAGAGCTATTGCCTGCTGTAACACTGCCACCCAAAGCGAATGCTGGTTTTAGCTTTGCCAATCCTTCGGGTGTGGTATCGGCACGTACACCTTCATCAGTATCGACGATGTAACTTTTTTGCTGTTTTTTTCCTTTTTCATCCAGGTACACCTGATCTACTTTAATAGGAAGAATGCCCGATTTAAAAAACCCCTGCTGTATGGCATTGCCCGCTTTTAGATGGCTGTTGTAACTAAATGCATCCTGGTCTTCCCGGCTAATATTGTATTCATTGGCTACTGCTTCAGCCGTAAGGCCCATGCTGAGGTAAAAATCCGGCGTGTCTTTGGCGATGGCATACGACGGAGAGGTTTTCCATCCCGCTGTTGGCACCAAACTCATGCTTTCTACACCACCGGCAATGATGCATTCCGCCATACCGGTTCTAATTTTCGCAGTCGCCATGGCAATGCTTTCGAGTCCGCTGGCACAATAGCGGTTAATGGTAATGCCTGGCGCATGAATACCTACGGCTTTTGCCGAGATCATTCTGCTCACCTGCAAGCCTTGCTCCGCCTCCGGTACAGCATTGCCTACAATTACGTCATCCACTCTTTTTACATCCAGTTGTGGCACCGATGCGAGCAATCCTTTTATAACATCAATTGCCAGGTCGTCTGGCCGGGTAAACCGAAAGCCACCTTTTTTACTTTTTGTAATGGCTGTTCTATAACCTGCTACTATATAAGCTTCCTGCATACTAATTTTTTTTTACCCCCATCCCAGAAGGTGTGATAATAAAATATTGCATTCGAACCTGATTTAGGGGTTAACTTAAATTAGTTGTTTATGCAACTTACTGTACCAAAGTTATAATTTCTAAGGGAAAACAAAAAACTGAAAACTGTATCCTATTTTTGCGGCCTCATGTATACAATTCTTCGCAGTATTTTATTTGTGTTTGATCCTGAATGGGTGCATTACATATCAATGAACGGCCTTAAATTTATTTGCAAACTTCCATTTGGAAAAAAATTGCTGGCTGCTGTATTTATGCCCAAAGGCGAGTCGCATGCTACTAATTTTTTAGGAATTAATTTCCCCAATCCGGTTGGCCTTGGTGCCGGTTTTGATAAAAATGCCAGCTACCTCAACGAACTGGAAGCACTTGGCTTTGGTTTTGTAGAAATAGGAACGGTAACGCCCTTGGCCCAACCGGGAAACGACCAACCAAGATTATTTCGTTTGCCAAAAGACAAAGCGCTGATTAACCGAATGGGGTTTAATAACGAAGGGGTGGTGGCAGTGGTGAAGCGTTTAAAAAGCTGGAAAGAAAAGTCGCAGGTTGGAGGAAGTGACCTGAGCATTAGTTCCCAAACTCCTAAATTGGTGATTGGCGGTAATATTGGCAAGAATAAAATAACGCCAAACGAAAACGCCTGGAAAGATTATGTGACCTGTTTCAACGCATTACATGAATATGTAGATTATTTTGTAGTGAATGTAAGTTCGCCCAATACGCCGGGGTTGCGAGAATTGCAGGAAAAAGAATCGTTGCGGAAAATTTTGACCCAGTTGCAAATACAGAATACACATTTTTGGATTCAGAAACCTATTCTCTTAAAAATTGCCCCTGATTTAACCATCGAACAAATTGATGATGTAATTGATTTGGCCATGGAAATTAAATTAGATGGACTGGTTGCATCCAACACTACCATTAGCCGGGAGGCTTTAAAAACCGAAGCATCCAAAATAAATGCAATGGGTGCAGGTGGATTAAGTGGATTGCCTGTTCGTAAAAGAAGTACGGAAATAGTGAAATATATTCATCAAAGAACAAACGGGCAATTGCCCATCATGGCCAGCGGGGGAATATTTACCGGCGAGGATGCCAACGAGAAATTGAATGCCGGTGCATCACTTGTGCAGGTATGGACCGGCTTCGTGTATGAGGGGCCGGCTATTGTAAAGAACATTTGCCAAGAACTGTAATTCCCGCTGATAGTTTAAGTCTTTGCCATTCTACGTTTTTAGGCAAGAACAATGCGCAAACCATCAACCATTCACCATCAACCTTAAACCTATATTTTATCTCATGGAACATTTATTTACATCCGAAAGTTTAATCAGTTTTTTTGTATTAGTTGTGCTGGAGATTGTACTCGGCATCGACAACGTGATTTTCGTTAGTATCATCATGAATCGGTTGTCAAAAAAAACAGACCAGATAAAAGCACGACGTTTGTGGATGATTACAGGGATTCTTTCCCGTAGTGTATTATTGATGGGTCTTGGCTGGTTGCTATCTCAAAAGGGAAAATCAGTGTTTACTTTATTTGGAAAAGGATTCGATCTGGCAAGTATTGTAATGTTGCTCGGAGGTTTGTTCCTGATCTATAAATCGGTAAAAGAAATACACGGCAAACTGGAAGGCGAAGATCCGAACGAGACCATTAAGAAGGAAAAAGGTATTAGTTTGGGCCAGGCAATCGGGCAAATCATCTTAATAGATGCTGTTTTTTCTTTTGATAGTATTATAACCGCCGGAGGTACTGCCAAGCATGTAGAAATTATGATAGCTGCAGTCGTAATAGCAATGGCCGTTATGTTTTTATTCAGTCCAAAAATTGCCGCATTTATTCACAAGCATCCCACGTTAAAAATGTTGGCACTATCCTTTTTAGTGATGATTGGTTTAAGTTTAATCATGGAGGGATGGAACGCAGAAGCTGCCCATGAAATGAATCTGAAAAACTACATTTACTTTGGTATGGCCTTCTCGTTTGTAGTTGAGTTACTCAATATGACGATGATGAAAAGAGCTTCCAAAAAGCGACTGGTTATATTAAATGAGCCAATCCTAAAAGCGGATGAGGAGGGTTATTCAGATCAGGCAAAATAGGGCGGAGATTAAAATAAGGCACCGGTTAAATCGGATAGTTCAACTTATTTTACAATAAATTAAAAGGTGCAACTTTCACAAGTTGCACCTTTTTCGTTTTTATTGTTTAAGTATCTTTTCGGTAATTATACCATCCGTTGTTAATATTTTTAAAAGATACATACCCGACGGCAAAACTCCTGTTTCAATATACAACTGATTAATTCCGGTCAATACGGTGGTACGGCTACTTTTCAATACTTTACCATTCATATCCAGCAATTGCAACTGTATATTTTGATTGCCGGCCGACTGCATTTGTATGGTAAGCTTATTTACAAATGGATTGGGTGCAAGGGTGATTATCCGGTTATTCAATTGCCCGTTTATTTTTATTCTTATGACGTTGCTATAAACATATCTGCCGTCACGATCAATCATTTTGAGCCGGTAAAATAATTGCTGGTCATTGGGCAACTGCAAATCATCAAACAGATAATTGGTAACAGATGCGATACCCTTCGATTGTAAGAATCCAATTTTTGAAAAAGAGGTTGCATCCGTACTACGTTCTATTTCATACCCCGCAAAACGGACTTCATTGGTCACTTTCCAGTTTAATTGCACGCCGTTATTTAAGGTATTACCATTGAAACTAAGTAAAGTTACAGGCAATGTGCCCCCTGTTAAATTGGCCAATACAAAATCGCTAAAGCTGGTAAAACTATTGCTGGTAATGCTTCCTGCAGGTGTGCCTGTTCCGGAGCCACCAATATCCAGCCAGTTGGCACTGCCATCATCTTTGCCAATGCGTAGTGTTGATGGATCGGTAATGCCATCGGCTGCCTCGTAATAAATGGTTGCGGTAGCATCTGAAAAATTGCTGCTGCCTCCGGTTATTTTAACGGTATGGTACCATTGTTGGTTGATGTTTGTAAAGGTGGCCGGCAATGTTCTGCTGGGTGGTACACCGGTAAATAATTCCGCTTCATATTCTACATTAAAGTCAAAACTGTTTTGATTGGGCAGCAACTCAATGGTTCGGAATATTCCGTTTTTACCTACAGGAAACCGCAATGGATCGGACGTAATAAAGGATTGCCATCTTAATTTTCCATTAACAAAACTGGTTGCTGAACCACCATCCAAAACAGGACTTTCACCAGAAAGCAACCGAATGAAATTTGTTGCAGCTACATTTAAAATGCCATTTTTTAATTGAAGTCCACGGCTAATATCTAGGTTACCATTCAGGGTTACACCTGATGGATTATTAATTTGTAGTTTACCTATTCTTGCACTGCCTGTTGCATTGATTACGGTTGCAGTAGCAGCAGGAATGGCTACCACAGAGTCGATAATTATTTCGCCAGTAATATTAAGTATTCCTCCTAACCGCAGATTGCCGTTCGAAAAAGAACTACCGCTTCCAAAAATATTTCCATCAACAGTTAGTGTACCATTAACCACCAATTCGCTGCCGGGGTTATCAGCATATAAAGCAATATTAGCGGTAGAAGGAATTGTTAATGTGCCAGAGTTTTCAATGATGGTTTGATCTAAAGGCAAAGAAAAGTTTGCCGGTAAATTAATTGCATGCCTTATGTAAATGGAATCATCTCCTTTGGAAGGTTTTCTTTTGGCAGGTAAATAATTTACAGAACCTGGCAATTTGCTTTCCCAGTTATTGGCATCAGTAAATACGCCATTTTGTGTGGATCTAAATTGTAGCGGCTTTTCGCAAGTAATACCAGCCAGCCAGCCTGCAGCACTATTTCCATTGGCCACAAATCTAACTGTAATAGCGCCATCATTATTAGAGGCCATATATTCATGCAGGCTGTTGGCTGCAAACCTGTCCAGTTGGCCAATTCTTGGAGCACTGCTGTTTATGCCGTCATAAATGTTCATAATAGAAAATTGACCCAGGCTAATGTTGTAAATAGATAATTTTATTTTGTTGCCAGGTGTAGCAGGAAAAAATGTTTTAGTGAAATTGTTAGATCCCTGGTTACTGTTAAAGGCTCCACCAGCATCATAAAAGCTGGTATCGCACAAGGTTTCGGTGTTGTTATTATTCATCAGAATGCCATTTGCAAAGCGGGTGGTTATTGAATCTGGACTACTGCCACAGCCAGTTGCAATGTTTCTGTAGAAGGCTACATGTGGCTCAGGATTTTGGCCCCTGAATCCACTCACAACATAGCTTAAGCCGCCATTGATAACTGTGCCTCCACCTTGCCAGTTAATGGTATGACCGGCAAGATTGGGTAAACTCAATGTGTCGCTAAAGCCATTTCTAAAACT
>JBGSMI010000089.1:0-6765 GCA_041740215.1 Ferruginibacter sp. | reverse complement strand
ATAAGTATGTGATATTCAGCAATTTACATTTTTTTTGAACTTCAAAAATTGAAATCGTCTTAGGCTAAAAAACCTCGCAAACTCAATACTGACAATACTTTCAAAGAACTAATTAATAAAACAACGCAACGCTAGTGATATTATAGCATCTTTGAAAATAAAATAAATTTGCTACTTCCATCATTAAGAATAACAGCCGCATAGCCCCCCAAAAAAAGCTCCCTCAAAAGGTATCTTATGGAGGCTTGCGGTTATTATTTTTTGGCCGATTCCGGCAACATCTTGCCAAAAAATAGCTATTCAATAGCAACGGGAGTAGCTCCAAAACAACCAATTATTCACTACTTTGGGATCTAATACAACACGGCATCCAAACTCCCAAAACACCCCAACTCCCCTCCCGCTTCTCCTAATTTATCCTTATGCGTAGGCAGGCCACCTCGCCGCTCTGTGTAATAGCGCAAATCTACGCGTAGCGGTGATTTTCCTTTAAATACGAACACGCTGTTGTTTAAATTTCCCATTTTGGTTAACTTCATAAGAAATTATATTGTCATGAGGCGAAACACATCCATTTCACTTGGTAACCATTTTGAAGATTTTGTTAGCGACAAAGTATCAACCGGACGGTTTGAGAATGCCAGCAAAGTTATCCGTGCCGGGCTTCGTTTATTGGAAGAAGAAGAGAGCTAGATTGTAGCATTAAAAAGGGCAATCGAGAAAGGATTTGAAAGTACGATAGCTAATAATTTCAATGCGAAAAAGCACCTGGAAAAACTAAAGGCCGAAAAACGGAAAAATGGCTAATTACTTTCTTATCAATAGAGCAGTTAAAGACTTATCAGAAATCCGGGATTATACATTTAAAGTCTGTTCAGAAAGGAAGGCTGAAAAATATTATTAAATGCTTCTTTATGCTTGTCAGGAATTAGCAGAAGAAGAATTATCAGGCAAAAGCTATGATGAGGTGAGCCAGGATCTTTGGGGATTTAGCGTGGGCCAACATATCATCTTCTATAGAACATTAAAATTATGCAAAATTGAAATCGCCAGAATCCTGCAAAGCAGTATGGAGTAAAAAAGTAACACGCAGGAGTAAAATCACCGCTAAAATTGTATTGGCAAAAGTTTGTTTGAACATGGGTAGCATCAGCAACAGCTAAAACCATGCATCAGTCCGGGCAGGAAAAGCATCGCCGAGGCATTACATCTTAACTTAAAACGGTTTTTCATCCCGATAGCTAAAAGGAAGAATCGGTATCAACTGATAGAATACTTACTTTTGCCGATACCTTTCCGCTAAAAGCAATTTAAAACTTCTTATAGATAACCTAAATATTTGAACAATATAATTTTATGGCTATTGTGAAAAATACTATCATAACAGATAGTGCTGGAAATATTGTGGTTGAGGCTTCAAAGAAAAAAAGACTTATCAATTTTTTAATAGACACTTCTATTTGGTTTTTGCTTCTATACTTATTGGGATACCTTGCAAGAGAGTTTGAGTCTTTGAAATATATTTTTATCGGACTGATATGGATTTTGATGTTAGGCGCCTATTCAATAGTAAGTGAATTCTATTTTCAAAAGACAATTGGAAAATATTTTACGAAGACAAAGGTTATTTTCAAAAAAGGTGTTAAGCCAGAGTTTAGATTGATTGTAATAAGAACGTGGGCCAGAGCAATTCCCTTTGAGTTTTTATCCCTTGGATTAGGAATAGACGCTAAAGCCTGGCACGACGTCTTATCAAAATCAATGGTGGTTAATGATAATTAGTATTAAAAAAATCAAGCAGGACATAAACTGCTGCTAACATTGCATTCGCAATCTGGATGGTTGGTTTACATGCTATTGGGTAGGTGGAAGGCAATTGAGTGGTGGAACAGGTGAAAAGAGGTTCATGTGACGTTATAATTTTATCTGAAACATTTTATCTTTACGGGACATTTGTAGCGGGCGAACACAGCTATGAATACAGCCATATCCTCTGCCGTAGGCTGTAATGATACGACACACCCTAAAACGACAAAGACATCAAACCTCATTTTGAACACAAACAACTGCATTTTGGACACAACCTAATTTTACAAATTGATCACCTTTGCACTTCACAATTAAATAAAAAAATGATGAAGTACAAAATTTTAGGAAATACAGGATTGAAGGTTTCAACGATTTGTTTGGGCACTATGAATTATGGCGGAAAAGGTTTTTTTGGCTACATGGGCAATCTTGATCAAGATCAGGTCGATGAACAAATCAAAACTGTAACTGATGCTGGTGTTAATTTTATTGACACAGCCAATATCTATTCCGAAGGACTATCTGAAGTGATGATTGGTCAGGCGATCAAAAATCTGGGGATCAACAGAGACGATTTGGTTTTGGCTACCAAAGTGAGAGGCACCATGGGCAAAAGTGAAAACGATCTTGGCCTCTCCAAAAAACACATTATCCAACAAGTGGAAGGGAGTTTGAAAAGATTGGGGACAGATTACATCGACCTCTACCAAATCCATACGGCAGATCCATTAACGCCTATCGAAGAAACCATCAAAACATTAGATGATTTGGTGAGAAGTGGTAAAATCAGGTACTTCGGAGCGAGTAATCTGGCTGCCTGGCAATTGATGAAAGGATTGGCATATTCACAATATAATCATTTGGACAGGTTTGCTTCGCTACAAGCTAATTACTCATTGGATGTAAGGGATGCAGAGCGTGAAATTGTGCCTTTGCTGCAAGATCAGAAGGTAGGAATGATGATTTGGAGCCCCCTCAGTGGTGGTTTGCTTACAGGCAAATACAAAAGAGATGGCCAAAAAGGAGAAGGACGACTGAACAGTTTCCCATTTCCCCCTTTTCACGAAGAAAGAGCCTATGATGTATTGGATGTCCTTACTCCAATGGCTGAGCAAAAGCAAGTATCCATCTCTCAATTGGCTTTAGCCTGGTTATTACATCAGCCAGTTGTGAGTAGCGTAATTATTGGAGCCACTAAACTTCATCAACTTCAAGACAACTTAAAATCCGTAGACGTTGTATTTACGGAAGACGAGTTAAATCAGTTGAACGAGGTAAGCAAATTACCAGTTGAATATCCTGCCAATGTTTTAGAAGTAATGACAATGGACAGAAGTGTAGGCGTTGATTTTCTAAATGCATAAATTTACAGAATAATGGAGTAGGCAGTAAATCAATACTGCCTACTTATCCTTAGATTATGAAAAATTCAGAGCAAAATATCAAAAAAATAAATTCCATAAGAGAGTTACATTCTTTTATGGGTTTGCCAAGTCCACTAACTCCTTTGATTACAATTATTGACCATTCTTCTACAATAAGTTATAAACAACAACAAAATGAAAAAATACTTTTGGAATTGTATAATATTACAATCAAAAGAAGTTTTAAAGGGAAATTAAAATATGGTAAAAATCATTACGATTATGATGATGGTACGATGTCTTTTATTGCACCCAATCAAATAATCATTGTAGATAGTGAGGAAGATAGAAATCAAGATGGTTGGTCGTTACTATTTCATCCTGATTTAATTAGACAATATCCATTGGGAAAAATGATTAAAAACTTTGGTTACTTTTCTTACACAGTAAACGAAGCATTGCATCTTTCAGACGAAGAAGATAAAATAATTGAAGCAATTGTTCAAAATATACAGAAAGAAATAAATTCAAGATTGGATAATTTCAGCCAGGACGTCATTGTTTCTAACATTGAATTACTTTTGAGTTACTCAAATCGTTTTTACAGCCGACAATTTATTACAAGAAAGATGGCTACTAACGATTTACTTGCAAACTTTGAAAATGTTTTGAACAAATATTTTGCTAATGATTCAGATTTAATATTACCAACAGTAGAAAAATTAGCGACTGAACTTAATGTTTCCTCATCGTATTTAAGTGATATGTTGCGTAGCTTAACAGGACAAAATACACAACAACATATTCACCATAAATTAATTGAAAAAGCAAAAGAAATTTTAATTACTACTAATATGACTGTAAGTGAAATTGCATACCGATTAGGCTTTGAATATCCACAATCATTTAGCAAACTCTTTAAAAGTAAAACCAATTTGACACCTATTGAATACCGACTTAGCTACAACTGAAAACCACAACAGCACACAACATTAAGAACAATAGTAGCATAGCCCCCCCAAAAAAAAAGCCTCCACATTAGGTATCTTATGGGGGCTTGTGGCTATTGTTTGTTGGCCGACGCCGGTAACCTCTTACCAACATGTAGATATATAGTAGCCATGGGGGAGCGTGCAATACAACCAATCAGGCACTATTATGGAAGCTACAGCATCCTGGCATCCAAAAACAAATAATACTCTAACTCCCCCCACTTCTCCCGTATTATTTTATTGCGAAAGCAGGCCTCTTTACCACTCCTTGGAATGCTTTCCCGCACCACATACAATCTTATGACATCCCCCAGTCCACCTAAGAACCAACAAATCCAAACGACTCTGCCAACCTCGCCAGCACCGAGCCTGCTCTAAAGCATGAAGGGGACGATATGCTTTCAGTACCTGCCTCTGCCGGCAGGCAAGCTTGTCTGTCACCGGAAGCGGGAGGACTTCTGCCATCATTTCCGTACCTTAAAAGGGCACACGGTATTGCCAAAATTGGGGCAGGAGTGCTATATTTGTGTATTATAATACAAATGAAAAGTAGCGCTAAATTGAACGTTCGGAATACTAATTCTCCAACTTCAGTAATATAAAAACGTTAGCGGTCAGGTAACTGAGACACACCCTAAAACATCCTAACAGACTAATTATACGAGAATATGTCAATAACAAATAACGAAGAACTTATTGGAATGCAACAGGCAAGCGAAGCAGTAGCTTTTACCTTAAAAGAAATGAGAAACTATGCTCAACCCGGTATGACAACAAAACAGTTAGACAACTATGGAGGACAAATACTTTCAGACTATGGAGCAAAATCAGCCCCATATCTGACTTATGGTTTTCCAGGTTGGACTTGCATCAGTGTGAACAATGAATTTTGTCATGGTATCCCGTCTTACAATCGAATATTAAAGGAGGGCGATTTAGTAAATATTGACGTTTCAGCAGAACTTGAAGGCTTTTGGTCAGATAATGGGGGCTCATTTGTAGTTGGCAAAGACATTAACAAACATCAAAAACTTATAGACGCTTCAAAACAAATTTTATATAAAGCAATCTATAACATAAAAGGTGGTGTTCGTATTTCAGAAATTGGACATCTAATAGAAACAGAAGCAAAAAAACGAGGCTATAAAGTTATCAAAAACCTTACGGGTCATGGAATTGGAAAAAGCCTTCACGAAGAACCAAACGAAATAGCAAATTACAGAGACCGATTTAATGTGACAAGATTTAAAAAAAACTCTGTTGTAGCAATTGAGACATTTATAACAACATTATCAACTTATGCCGAAACACTAAATGACGGTTGGACAATGGTTGGCAATAAAGGCGGATTTATGGCACAACATGAACACACGATAATTGTTACGGACGGAAAACCAATTATACTGACTGAGATGAATGACATTTGGAATTGACATGCACGATAAAAGCCCGAAACACTTACGAGCGGTTTACCATAATGGAGGTGGACGGAGGCCGTGTTTGAACCTTTTTCTTTCAATTTGGCTTCATATCGGACAGGACAGTATTAATTTAGCTAAGTACAAATCATTTACTTTCAATTATAAATTTATCTTCGGTAAGCCGGGGTGGACCAAGCAACTATTCCCCCACCAGGGCACGCCCTACCGTTAGCAGGCAAATAAAAAAGACACCAAATGGAACATTCCTATTCAGATTATTCGAGGAATCTAATGAAAGAGGATATTGCCAAATATATCCAACTTACAGAGACAGAATTCGAGTGCTATTATGAATTACTCCAATTCAAAAGTATCAAAAAAAATGAGAAGCTACTCATTCCAAATCAGGTTTGCAGGCAAGCTTACTTTATCCAATCAGGGTGTCTTAGATACTATAACCTGGTTGAAGGAGAAGAGCAAACAGGGCAATTCTTTTTTGAGGAAAGCTGGTACAGCGATTACGAGAGTTTCCTTTTCGAAAAACCTACCAATCAAACAATTGAGGCTTTGGAGAAGACAAACGTTGCCATTCTCACAAAACATGCGCTGGGAAAACTGTATTGCGAAATACCTAAATTCGAAAGATTCGGCCGTCTCATGGCAGAGAATGCTTTTATGGGTTTAAGAAAATATACCGAGTCGCTTACCCATGTTTCTGCCGAAGAACGATATAAGCAACTTATTCAAAACCGCCCGAAAGTCATTCAAAGAGTTCCTCAGCAATACATTGCCAGCTACCTGGGCATCAGACCACAATCTTTGAGCAGAATCCGTAAAAATTTGACCTGATATCCATTTCTTAACATTTGTGAATTTATAGGTTGCAGGCTCTATATAATTTTGTATCAGTTTAAAAATCTAAAAAATCATACAAATGAAAAAGTTAATCCTTGGGGCCTGCATCGCCCTATTAACGGCTACTGTCGTTCAAGCACAAGAAAAAGAGCAAAAACTACCAATTTATGCCAACGTGGCTATCGGTGTAATCGGTAAATAACACTCCACAGTTTTCGGTAAATAAGAATCCATAGTTTTTGGCAACAGGAATGCAGAGTTTTCCTTTTCCCGGGGGATCCCCCGGGAAAAGGAAAAGTTGATTTTCGCTGGAAATTTTCCAGC
>JBGSMI010000082.1:0-5544 GCA_041740215.1 Ferruginibacter sp. | reverse complement strand
TTATACCACTAAATTCTAAAATGCCAATCTTCATGGAGTTATGTCCAGGTCGTCTGTTGATTAACCAATAATACCATTTGGGTGTATCCATCGTTACAATTAGTCTTGCTGTTTTGCCCTTTAGTAGTTTATCCCAAAAAGGACCTTTTGTATGATACTTAAAAGCAAATCCGGGCAGAAAGACTCTGTCGATAAATCCTTTCAATAATGCCGGATAAGTACTCCACCAGTTGGGATAAACAAATACCAAATGATCGGATTCCATTATGTCCTTTTGTGCCTGCGTTAAATCGGGCTCCAATACAGATGTTTTTCTGTAGCCGAACGTTAAGATTGGATTAAACTGTAAATCAATGAGGTTAATCACTTTGCAGTTTGCGCCAGATTTTTCTGCTCCATTTTTATAGCTTGCCGCTACAGCAAAACAAAAACTTTCTTTATCTGGATGGCCGTTGATGATGAGTATCTTTTTCATTTATGAAATGTTGTTGTATTCATTAAATATCCACCAAATCCAGTAAGCCAAAGCATAATTGGATAGGCTACCCATCGTTCTATACCACCTATACCGATAGATGATAATAGCAAACCCGGTGCAAATACAGCTATAAACCAGGTTAGTAAAGCAGTTGTCCCAAATAGAATGGAGATGAACTTAAAAGGGATTGTAACAACTTTAAAAGAAGTAATTGCACAAAACCCACCTGATAAAAAGGTGAGCATAGCAGCCATGCCATGATAAGGCCTTATATTTCCCGGAAATATGCCTACGCCAACTAATCCCAAACCAAACAACATTACTGGAATACTGAACAATAATTTTTTAAAATATTGATGTTGATAGAAGGATGCTATTAAAACCATGATTCCTGCTATCAGCATGATGGTATTAAAAATAGTTGAGGATGGTTCAAAACTTACGCTATTGGGCTGACGTGTAGCACCCAGGTCACTTATTTCATTCTTAAAAGTACTGTAGCCTGGTGGATAAAATGCTTCGGCTGTGATAATACCCAATAGTACAATAGCACCCGAAAGAAAATATAAAAGGCCTGAAAGTTTTAATTTATTCATTGTTAGTTGCTTTAAAAATCTCCTGATTAGTTAAGCCCTTTTTAGAATAAAAAAGAAAATTCGAGGCCTGTTGAAATGTAATTCAAATCAACAGAAGTGGCTATGCTACCATTGTTTAGGTCTCTATTCAAAGATTGATAACGTACAGTTGGCGTTAAATTAAATCGCTTGCCGAGTGGGATAACAATGCCCACATCTGCCTGCCAACCAAATCCATGACCAGAATCCTCCGTAATTTCACCTGCTGAATTTTCAAGCTCAATGTGATTGTACAAACCGCCTGCACCTATGAGGTACTTAAATTTAGAGTCACCCAACCGGCTTGCAAACCGAAGGCCAACCCGATATCCTGTTTCTTCAATATCTATGTTCGGGTTATTAAATAAATTATCGGTATTAAATTTATTCCAACCCCAACCGGCATAAATGGCTAGATTGGGAAGGAGTTGATAGCCTATCGTTGCTTCACCACCGAAACCTGATTTTAAAGTAGCATCGCCTAATTTTTTTGTTGGAAAATCGGCAGCACCTCTAAATGATAAATTCCAGTTATGTTGAGCCATAATTGTATTCAAAAAACATAAGCAAAAAAGCATTGCAACAATTGATTTCTTAAGATGATTCCCCGTCGCAACTTTATTTTCATAATTTTTCATAATTTTTCAATTTTAAAAAGATGAATAGATTTGTAAGCGAAAGTATTCTCGCACATGGCAAAAGTCGTTGGTTTGGCAAGAGAAAGTGTTGTACAATTATGTAAATTTGTTGCATCATTCACACGCCTTGGTTATCATTGTTTTTTTATCTTTTAAATTTTTCAACAAGAACCAGCAACCAAGTATTCCACCGGTAACCAATATAATATACATGGGCATCAAAGGGTCCCACTTTCCATAAGTATCTGAATAGGCCAGCAAGGCCGTACTTACGCATAATACCAGTCCGTATGTAAAACCTTTAACCAGCATAATAATGCTCATTATGAAGCCCCATGAACGGCGTTGCCATAATAAGACAGCCGCTATTATTGAAACGGGAACTACTATGGTAAAATCCAGGGCAAAAACAATTGCGGTGGGATGGCCTGTTAGTTGTATGGTATCCGGAATAACACCTGATGTGAGGAAGGGAATTATCATACTTAATTCCACCATAAACAGCATTACCGAAATGAGAAGTAAATAGATACTGATCCATTTTACAGGTGTTTTGTCAGCAAACTTTTTTGCTATATTGCCAAGTGAGGAGTTTGATAATTGTACGACAAGAGCAATGGCAGACATGGAGACCAATGCCGTATAAAGTAGAAAAAATATATTAAAGGCAGCACCAAAAAGATAGAATGCGAAATTATAAAATACATAGCCCATTAAACCCATCCACAGCATTAACCACTGTTCAGATCCCTTGTGAGATAAATAGATTGCCCTGACCAATAACGGCACCACTACAAATAAAGTAATGATATCATTAGTGTACCATGCCGATTTTACAAAAGCATTGTCATTGTAAAGGTTGTTGATCCATATCCCTCCTGCAGATGAAACGACTGCAAGTAATGTAATAATGATGGAAAGAATAAGTGATGATTTGGAAAGTTGGGATTGCATTATTTAAAGTCTGTTACATTGTATTCAATACTTTTTAAGGTAAATTTTCCATACACAAATTCACCATCAGGGTAATGCCAAATCGTTTCTCCGTATTTCCAGATATTCCTTCCATCCATTTGCTCATATTCTTTTACCGGTGTTGAAAAACGGTACTGCTTCATATCGCCGATTGCATAGCGATCATCTGATGTGAAATTTACGAGTTGCCCCTGCTCATTAAAATAAAGAATCGCAGTTATTTTATTTACCCCATTTGTAAAAATTGCTTTGGCAGATAAACTATCAATAGTTGTCCATTCAATTCTTTTATCAATAAGCGATGCAGGAGCCATCAAACACATATCATTAAATACTGTAACAGTTTCGGCTTTGTTCATTATGTTGCCTTTTATATTGACCACATTAAATAAACCTAACAGTTTTATCTGCATGGTAGCCCTCTCATTTTGGTAGCAATGATAACCCGGTACAGTAGTTCCATACATTTTCGCTTTCATAAAAAATAACCTTGCTGGTGCATTAAAAAAATTGTATTGTACAGAAGTAAATTTGAAAAAGTCCTTTCCCTTATCCCTCATTTCGCCATCAAAAACAATTTTCATGTTTTTTACTTTGGGTTTATCAATCGCTCCTGTGTAACGGATATAGTTTTGAACAGGGGCAGGTAGCGTAGCAATATCCGCTTCAATTAATAAATCATTGTGGGAAAATTTAGTTTCAGCAATATGCCTTTTTACATCTGCTTTAAACTCCGCCTCAAAATAATTTGTCGCAAAAGATAGAATAGTAACAACAAGAATAATTATGTTCAGGACGGTACCATACTTTGCATCTTTCCAAACAGTTACAATAAGGATTTGCGAAATCAATGCAGCGATAAAACCAACGTATAACCAGCTTTCTTTTTTCAACAAGAAAAGCATAACAGCCACTAAAAACAGGATGGCAGTAATAAGCCAAAGCGCACCTGCGGGTTTAGAAATATATTTGGTTAGTTGGGTGATGTTGCCATAGTTGTACGCTTTTGCAAAACCCATAAAATGAATGAGACCGTGAATAAGCACTACAAAAGCGAAGAAATATTTAAGCATAATAATAATTTTTAAGAGTGATGATTCCTTACGTTCGAACAAATCGTTCAACAGAACGCCTCAGCGTAACTGGCTCAGGATAATTTTTTAAATACCCTGTTCGTAAAATGAATTGAATAGGCTCATTAATACCAATGGAATTATTTAATAGTTGACTTGTTGCTGCTTCTTCAATTATCTGCGTCATTGGATGGATGGCGATATTTTTCTTCCTTATTTTTAACCATAGCCTTTGCAAAAGTTTGCCTGTTTCCAATAATGTAGTTACCGAATTATCTTTGCTTGTAATTAATAACCATCCTGCCGATGCATGTGAAACTTCCTTTACCACGTTATCAATACTTTGCTCCCGGAAGCTTTCTTTCATCACATCTTCTTTACCATAAAAATTCCGCAGGTACCAGCCTGTTATTCCTTCTATTTCCATACCAGCCAGCGTTAGCCCGTCTAAATGTGCTGCTGCATCTTTACTGGAGAACCTTATCCAGTTAGACAATTCAATTTGTGCAGCATCTCGGTAAGCTTGCATCCTGTTGGCTTCAATGGTTTGTTCATTTAACCATAGATGTTCTTTTGCTGTGTTGGGAATGTAGTGTATGAAATCCTTTTCCTCATTAATTAAATAAGCATTGTCTTCTTTTTTAATTACATCATTTAAATAATTTGAACGTATTGTTCGTCGCAGTTTAATTTGTTTAACATCGTACTTAATAATTTTTGTTGCTTTAGTAAGCTTGACATCAACTATATTTTCATCCTGGTTGGTGGTTGCTAAAATATTAAAATGATAATCGTACCCAAGGGTATTTGCAGCATACTCCAGGTTTTGTAAAAATGTTCCGATTGATAAAATGGTTTCCCTTTGTGTTGGGTCAACGCCGGGAAGCCAACGATTTTTATCATTGCCAATTATCCAATGATAGGGTTCAATATATTTTACAAACCAAGGTTGTGTATTGTGTCCACTTGGTGCAAGGGATGCTAAAAATAGTATCTCCCTTTCATCAGGTTGTAGCGGAATTTTGGTTGTTTCTGCAGGCTTACTATCTGCTCTCACAAAATTACTTTTATCACTAAGCAAATAATAAGTTATGCCGGCAATAGCGATGGTAGTTCCGGCAATGGTTAAAAATTTTCTTCTTTTCATAAATTGTTTTGAACCCTACTATTAGGTAGGGTATTTATGATAGCTAATTTCTTATTGACTGATAAAGCCGTCTTTTACCATCTTTTTGTAAACTACAGATGCTACTTCTTCTGTCAATTTTTTAACGCCATCGGGATTAGTGGTTTCTGTAAAACAAGACCAGATAATTTTATCTTCCTTAATTGAATATACATTTGTTTCAATGGTGTAAGTTTTTGTTGTGTTGTAATAACCAGCCCTGCCATAATAAGACAAAGCCTATGATAATAGCCTTAAAATTCTGGTAATAAAGAGGGTAGCATGCAATATTAATCTTTGTAAAAATTTCTACTTTATCAGCATCTACCAACCGCATTGTAACAGTACCATCAAATCCATCTGATTTTTTTTTCTCTCACCGCCGCTTCATTTTTTTATCAAAATTATCTTTAAGGTAGCTATAAGGTACAATACCCTTTCCATTAAGATAGTTTGCCATTTGATCTTCTGTTTTATGGCGGCTGGTTTCATCTTTAAATAAGGCTACTGCCAATACTTTATTTAACATAGAAACAGCTACAGCTTTATCAGGCTCTTTCCAACTGCTCGTAATTTTAGTTGAAGTGCAGGATGTAGCAAT
>JBGSMI010000072.1:0-7122 GCA_041740215.1 Ferruginibacter sp. | reverse complement strand
ATCGTTAAATTTATCTCCCGGTGCCTCGGTAGTTTATACATCACAAGGCAGTGGCCCCAGCAATGTACCTCCCACCTTTTGGAACTACAGCACTGCAACTGGCATGCTTAGTTTTCAAATACCTTTTGGTGTAAATGGTGTAGCGGTATCATTTACCATTAGTAACAATAATTGTAGCAATGGCATCATAAGTTTTTATGCCTTTAGCAGCGGCGGTAGGTTTAGCTTTACAGCCGCACCCAACCCTGTGCAGCAAACGCTTATCATCAACGCCAATGAAATACCGCCAGCAGAAAATACTAAAACTGTAGCCTTAACCGCCAACGAAAAGGCAGCCATACAATTCACCATCAATGTGTACGACGTAAATACCAACAGGTTGCTGCTTACCCAACGCAGCAGCAAGGGAAGTATGCAACAGCAATTGAATGTTTCCCAACTAAAACCCGGTTATTATGTGGTAGAAATAACCGAAGGCATCAACAAGCAAAGCATTA
This sequence comes from Ferruginibacter sp., assembly GCA_041740215.1. Lineage (GTDB taxonomy): Bacteria > Bacteroidota > Bacteroidia > Chitinophagales > Chitinophagaceae > Ferruginibacter. The sequence goes on along the minus strand of JBGSMI010000072.1, from coordinate 6,625 downwards.
AATTTTTAAAAGAGTAAGGCAACACAGTTGTGCATAATCGTATAAAGGCTGGTAGGTAACAACTATCGGCCTTTTTTTATGGCATCTAAACGTTTATTTTATTGTTGGTTGCAACCCTTTGCAAAACTTTGTTGTCAACCATTTAGATAAATGTAATTTATGGTTATTGGTAACTTAAAACTATGAGGCAGTAATACACAGCTAAACAAAACGGTGTAAGTGAAAATAAGCATGTAAGTATATTGTTCAATGATATCATTTGATTCATCGTTTAACAGTTAATGAATTATTGATATTGGTTTCTTTAATTCCTGTTTACATTACAATCGTAAAAAATGTATTTATGAAAAATGAAAAGGTATCTACGGTAGCAGCCATCTCTTTGATAGGAGATACTTTGTATCAGTTTGTTACTGCTCCCTGCAAGCATTTTACCCTCCTCCTTATCCCACCATAATGCTGGTTTGTGATAATGGCAAAGCCTTTAGTGGTATTGCCTGTAGCAAATAATTATTTCAACAACTTAAATTTATGTGCTATGCTAAAACACATTTTGGTTAATACTTTTTTTTACGCTTTAAAAAAAGTTATGAAAAAAATCATTTTATTTTTGTTATTCATTTTATTTTCTGCTATCTCATTTTCTCAAACTAAAAAATTGTCTATTCAAGTTAGGTTACCAATTCAACTTGATTTCCAAAAAGCAGAAATCATATTTCCTTTAAGAACTGAGATAAAAAAAGCAAATACTATGAACTTCGGTTGCGATGCTTTATTAAAATATGAATTCAGTAAGTTTTCATTTCATTCTGGTATCGGTTTTTTTAGAAATCGATTTAATATTAAAAGACCGTATGACCATCAGGCATTAAATATTGGAGTGGACAGTTTACCCATTGGAACATATGCTTTCGATTATAACTATTCATTATTAAGGTTGCCCATTGGTGCAAGCTTTACATTTCTCGAAAATAAAAAAATGAATTTTAATATCGGATTTGATTTCTTAAATAACTTTTCATTTAAAAGGAGATATAATGGTCGGGTACCATTTGAAGGTGCAAACACAGTTTATAATGGTTTTAATTATTTTGGTAATTCGTTAAACCTTTTTTTAAGTCTATCTAATAAATCTTTTGAAGTTGAACCCTATGTAAGGATATACAATAATTATAAAAAAGATCGATTTTTAAAAGAGAACGAAAATGAGAAAATTACAAGATATTTTGATGCCATTGGTCTAAGTATTCGATATTCATTCAAACTTTAAAATAAAAATCATGAAAAAAATTATCGTAACCATATACTTTATATTTATTTACTTAATTTCCGTAGCACAAGTAAATATTAATAGGTATTCAGAAGGAATAATTTCTTATCAAGGTATTGCAGGTATTAAAAATGTAGATAAAGAAGTTGTAATTCCAGAAGTTGATATTAAAGAAGTATTTAAGAAATGGGAAAATAGTAAAATATCAAAATTTGCTGAACCAGTTGTTGTTGATATTTCACCATTCAAACAAGGATTATGGGAAGTTATTGATAACATTGTTGTCAATCGCATAAAAATCACAGCAAGAGGAGCAAATTCAATATCAATCTATTTCGACAAATTAAAACTTTCTAAAAATGCTGAACTATACATTTATAATCAAGAAGGAACCGTTGTGACTGGCCCAATAAGAGAAAGTGATAATATTATTGATAATGTATTATGGGGTTCTAATGTGTTTAATGGTACATCCTTAATTATTGAATTTAAATCTCCGGCTTCAGAGAAAAATTTAAATGAGTTACATATAAAAAAGATATTGTATGGGATTAATTCAAAATTGCAATTTTCAACTATGGATTCAGCAACTGGCCCTGGATTTGGGCTTTCGAGTTCTTGTAATCTTAACGCTGTCTGTCTATCTGGATGGGATGCAGAAAGAAGAGCGATTGCACAGGTTGTTGACGAGGGGGGCGGATTGTGCTCAGCATCGTTGATAATGAATGCATGTGGAACAAGAAGACCGTATATTTTAACTGCAAACCATTGTGTATTTCAAAATGGAAATTTAATAAATACCAATAACTCTACTTTTGAGTTTCTTTGGTTCAGTCCAACATGCAGTCCGACAGCAAATACAACAACCACTTTATTGTTTAATGGTGCAACGATAAGAGCAAGATGGGAACAAACGGATTTTGCACTCTTAGAATTAAATCAAGCAATTGCATCTACAGCCAATTTAAGCTTTCTTGGGTGGTCACGTTCAACAACTGCTCCGAATTCTTCAGTAGGAATTCATCATCCAATGGGTGATATAATGAAAATTAGTACTGAAAATAACCCTGCTTCAATTGGGCAAGTGCGAACATTTCCAAACACGGCATGGCGGGTTGTTTGGGATCAAGGTACTGTCCAAGGTGGTTCATCAGGGTCGCCTTTATTTGATAATGTGAGTCATTTGGTAGTAGGCCAATTATTTTCAAGTACCCAACCTACAAGTCCCCCGTGTAATCAACAGACAGGAGGCACCAATTATGGTCGTTTTGATTTATCATGGACAGGCGGCGGCACAGATGCCACCCGGTTAAGCAACTGGCTCGACCCAACAGGTACAGGAGTTGTTACTACCAATACTTCTAATATTTCAAACTTGCCATCTCCCGTAAATTCAGGTTTATACAGCATTTCAGGCTCACGTACAATTTGCAATACGGCAGCCTATAGTATTACGCCGCCACTGCCTCCAAATACCTCTGTTGTATGGGCGCTAAATAACTCCTCTTTTGTTGTGGCTCAAAATACCCCGGGTACTAATCAGGGTACAGTTACAGTACAGGGTAATGTTTCATCTGCTACACTCACAGCTAGTATTACCGGATGCGGCAATACCGGCACTGCTGTTTTGCCCATTAACCAGCCTTATCCTTATTCCACCTGTTCTGGTGGTAGCGGTATCGTTCGTACAGCATCATTCCCTACACTTGTGCCATCCAATTGCACCATTTCAGTATCGTAAAATTTATCTCCCGGTGCCTCGGTAGTTTATACATCACAAGGCAGTGGCCCACAACATGTACCTCCCACCTCTTGGGGCTACAACACATCAACTGGCATGCTTAGTTTTCAAATACCTTTTGGTGTAAATGGTGTGACCGTATCATTTACCATTAGTAACAATAGTTGCGGTAATGGCATGATAAGTTTTTATGCCTTTAGCGGCGGCGGCAGGTTTAGCTTTACAGCCGCACCCAACCCCGTGCAGCAAACACTAATTATTGATGCCAGTGAAATTCCGGCAACAGAAAATAGTAAAACTGTAGCCTTAACTGTCAGCGAAAAAGCAGCCTTACAATTCACCATCAATGTGTACGATGTAAATACCAATAGGTTGCTGCTTACCCAACGCAGCAGCAAGGGAAGTATGCAACAGCAGTTGAATGTTTCCAAATTAAAAACCGGCTATTATGTGGTAGAAATAACCGAAGGAAACAACAAGCAAAGCATAAAATTTTTAAAAGAGTAAGGCAACACAGTTGTGCATAATCGTATAAAGGCTGGCAGGTAACAACTATCGGCCTTTTTTTATGGCATCTAAACGTTTATTTTATTGTTGGTTGCAACCCTTTACAAAACTTTGTTGTCAGCCATTTAGATAAATGTAATTTAAGGTGATTGGTAACTTAAAACTATCAGGCAGAAATACACAGCTAAATAAAACGGTGTAAGTGAAAATAAACATGTGAGAATATTGTTCAATGATATCATTTGATTCATCGTTTAACAGTTAATGCTTTCTTAATATTGGTTTCTTTAATTCCTGTTTACATTACAATCGTAAAAAATGTATTTATGAAAAATGAAAAATTATCTACGGTAGCAGCTATCTCTTTGATAGGAGATACTTTGTATCAGTTTGTTACTGCTCCCTGCAAGCATTTTAACAGCCTCCTGATCCCACCATAATGCTGGTTAGTAATAATGGCAATGCCTGTAGTGGTATTGCCTGTAGCAAATAATTATTCAACAACTTAAATTTATGTACTATGCCAAAACACATATTGTTTGTCATTTTAATGGTCTTATCGGCAGAGGGGTATTCACAAAATAAAGTAGAAAACAAGGTCAATGCTATAGGTGTTTCTGGACCGGTAATTTGGAATAATTCCAACGGCGTATATTATTCTTTGGGCAACAGAAGAGAACCAAGCGGAAACGCTATCAGCTATGGTGCCAATATCCATTATTCCCATTTTTTTTATAAAAATTTATTTTTTATCGGAGGCATAGGGTATTATAAACAACGGTTCAAAATTCAACGCCCATTTAATTATAATAGCCCTTTTGAACCAATTTTTCAAACCCAGTCTTATTCATATGACAACATACACTTAACTGGGGGCTTAGGCTTCCAAAAGCAATTGAAGGATGGTTTATACTTGAATATTGTTGCTACATACAATTCGTTAAATTCTTTTAGAGAGAAGTATGTATTAAATAAGGAGTATGGAACTGAGCAAATAAATAAAAAATCAATTCCCGTAGGTCATTCTATTAATATTGGTTCGGGCCTTGAAAAAATGATTAGCAAAAAAGTTTCAATTGGTTTTGATTTGGTTTTGCCAGTTTATAGTAAATGGAATAATGACGGAATATTTTATAAGTATAATCGCTCTGATGATGAACAGCAAGTAGCTCGAACAAGATTTGCTTTAGGAGCTAACATTTCATGCTATTATCAATTTAAAAATTCACGTTTATGAGTAAAATTACAACATCAATAGCATTTCTTCTTTTATTTGTTATGTTCTTTTCGGCCAATGCACAAGTAAGAACAAATTTTAATAATGCTGAAAAAATAACAACTAAAGGCAAGTTTAATAAATCATATGGTACAGAATTTGCCCTCGAAGTCGCGAAGAAGGATATTAATGAATTATTGGAGAAAGAGAAAACAGACTATGCTGCTACAAACGAGGATAAACCTTTTAGACTTGCAACAGCAATTCCTATTGACATTGATATAGCAAAACAGGTAAACTGGTCTTTTGAAAATGAATTTGCTTATGGTAAATTATCAATACGATTAAATTGAGCTTTATCTTCAAGTATAAATTTTGACAAGTTTAATTTGCCTTCAAACACTGAAATGTACATTTATAATGAGAACGGAAATATGATAACTGGACCGATTACTGAAAAAGAAAACAATCCAAATAATGTTTGGGGAAGTTGGGTTTACAAAGGCGAATATTTGAATATTGAAATAAAAACACCCATTGCAACATATAAGAAATTAGTATTGCATTCAAATAATATTGCGTACGGTTTTAAACAAGTTTATCAAACAGAAACTGCTGGTTTCGGGAGCTCTGAACCTTGCAACATCAATGTAATATGCCCGTTGGGAACCGGCTGGGAAGCAGAAAGAAACTCGGTAGCCTTGGTTCTTAGTGACAATGGTCAAGATTGGTGTAGCGGAGCTATGGTAATGAATACATGCAATACTAACAGGCCTTTTTTTCTAACCGCAAATCATTGTTTTCTTCCTACTGGATTACCGCAGCAAAATGTGACTGCCTGGCGTTTCATGTTTCAAGCATGGAGTCCAACATGTCCGCATCCTGGAATAAATAACGATGGAGTTACTTATAATGGCTCTACATTAAGAGCAAACTGGGCTGGCACTGATTTTTGTTTAGTTGAGTTAAATAATACTCCTCCTGCAAATTCAGGTATAAATTACGCTGGGTGGAGCAGAAATACGACAGGTATTAGTCAAACAACAATTATTCATCATCCTGTGGGTGATGTTATGAAAATTTCAAGAGACATTCAAGCACCTGTTTTTGACAATTTTTCTGCAGCACAATGTTGGAGGTTAGGTTTAGACAATGGGGCAACTCAAGGTGGCAGTTCTGGCTCACCCTATTTTGACCAAAACCATAGAATTATCGGGCAGCATTATGGAATAGATGATGGCAATCTACCGGTTTGTAATCGAAGTAGGAAATTTGGGGGTCGCTTTGATTTATCATGGACCGGCGGCGGAACCAACGCCACCCGGTTAAGCAACTGGCTCGACCCAACAGGCACTGGAGCTTTTACTACCAATACTACTAATATTTTAAACTTGCCACCTCCGGTAAATTCAGGTTTATACAGCATTTCAGGCTCACGTACAATTTGCAATTCGGCAACCTATAGCATTACGCCGGCACTGCCTCCAAATATTTCGGTTGTATGGTCGGTAAATAACTCCTCATTTGTTGTGGCTCAAAATACTCCGGGTACTAATCAGGGTACAGTTACAGTACAGGGTAATGTTTCATCTGCTACACTCACAGCTAGTATTACCGGCTGCGGCAATACCGGCACTGCTGTTTTGCCCATAAACCAGCCTTATCCTTATTCCACCTGTTCTGGTGGTAGCGGCATCGTTCGTACAGCAACATTCCCTACACTTGTTCCATCCAATTGCACCATTTCAGTATCGTTAAATTTATCTCCCGGTGCCTCGGTAGTTTATACATCACAAGGCAGTGGCCCCAGCAATGTACCTCCCACCTTTTGGAACTACAGCACTGCAACTGGCATGCTTAGTTTTCAAATACCTTTTGGTGTAAATGGTGT
>JBGSMI010000034.1:0-12527 GCA_041740215.1 Ferruginibacter sp. | reverse complement strand
AAACGAAGCTTGCGCTGTTTCCTTTTTATTTAAACCATTGATCCGCCAAATCAAATGAATGTGATTGGACATAATGACAAACGCAAATACATCAATCAATCCTCTTTCACTAAGCGTTCGCTATGAGCCGATGACCACTTCTTTAAATTTGTCATCTTCCAATAAATGATACCAACTGTTAATGGTGGCAGTCCAAAAATAGACCTCTCTTATTTACATGTGTCACTTTCGTTTTCGGCCATAAATAATTTTATCCATAAACTAAATTTTTTGGTTTAAAGTTACACCAAATACGGATCAGTATTTGTTTGCGAAGAGTGGTTCGTGGAGACACGAACCACGGCTGGAAAAAGGAATTCATCAATCCTTTACTTAAACAAGGGCTGCATATTATTACCAAGCCCGTAGCGATGCCAACCTGATGGCAAACAAAAAACAGGCAGGGGCAGAAAAAAGCAGCATGATGGTAAAATAAATACAGCCGCAATAGATAAGCGCAGGCTTGCTTGCTGCTACAGTAATGAACAAATGAAAGTGTATGCCGGAGTTGTTTATTGTGTGCTGTTAAAACAAACAGTTCTCGCTGCATTTATTTATTATGGTGAAAAGAAAAAGCCGGAAATTATCATCAGTACAGATATTGCGATGGAGGTAATGACGATATGTAAGTATTATGGGTTACGGTTTCAGATTGAATTTTTAATACGGGATGCCAGGCAGCATACAGGGCTTGAACACTGTATGGCAAGAGATGAGCAAAAACTTCATACACATTTTAATATTGCTATGACAGTGGTATCTGTTGCTAAAGCAGCGTATCATTTATCAGTGCCACAGGCACAAAGAGGAAGTTTTTCGATGACCGATATAAAAATGATGCACATGAACCAGTTAATCACCAAAAGAATTTTCTGCAACTTAGCTTTAGACCTGAGTTGCAGAAAAATAAAACGTATTTATTACCAGAGCCTAAAATTCGGGAGGTTAAGGGCTTAAAATACTACCGGAGTATTGTATAAAGAAGAAGTGTAAGAAGAAGTGAAGTACGAAAAGCCGGAGGTAATTTTTGAGCGGTTGGAAATGATTGAGGAAAATATTCGATCGGGTTTGGCTGAAATAAAACAATTGATGTAATGAAAGTCAAACTATAAGAAGTAATACAAACACTTGAAAGTGGAGGCAGACCAAAAGGCGAAGCAATGCAAGATGGGGGAATTGGTATCCCTTCACTTGGTGCAGAGCATTTGGATAGTAATGGAGGATTTAATTTAAATTCTGTAAAGTATGTTACTACAGAATATTTTGCAAAACTAAATAGCGGAAAAATTGCAAGCGAAAATATTCTTATTGTAAAAGATGGAGCAACAACAGGCAAAGTAAGTTTTGTAAATGAAAATTTCCCTTTTGGAAAATCAGCAGTCAATGAACATGTTTTTGTTTTGAAGATTAATAAATCAAAAGCATCACCCAAATAGATCTCTCAATATTTAAGAATAGCGCAGGGACAAAGAAATATTTAAGAGATTTCAGAGGAGCAACGGTTGGTGGAATTTAAAGAGGATTTGTTGATTTCGTTTCGTTTCCCCTTCCTTCTCTTCAAGTCTAAATCCAAATAGCGAACATACTAAGCAAAGCCGAAACATTAATTGAGCAACGCAAACAAAGCATTGCCCTGCTGGATGAGTTTTTGAAAAGTACTTTTTTGGAGATGTTTGGGGATCCTGCTTTCAATAAAAAGCAATGGGGCAAATTTCAGCTACAAGATTTGATTGCTGATGGAGATAAAATAAATTATGGAGTTGTACAACCCGGTGAAGATGGAAATAAAACAGGGATTGAAATTATTCGAGTTGGAGATTTTGATGGAATAAAAATAAACTCAAAAAACTTGAAACTTATTGATGTAGCAATTGAGCAAAAACATAAAGCATCAAGGTTAACAGGTGATAAGGTATTACTTGCCTGTGTGGGAGCAACAATAGGAAAAATTGCTTTGACAGATGATTCTCATAAAGGTTTTAATATAGTAAGAGCTGTTGCTAGAGTAAGCTGTACTTCAGGAAAATTAAACAGATTGTATTTGTGTCAATTGCTTCTTACTTCTTATTATCAGTTCAATCTTAAAAACCTAGCTAGAACAGTTGCACAACCAACTTTAAATATTAAGCAAATTGAAGAATTAAAAATCCCTGTTCCCCCCATCGAACTTCAAAATCAATTCGCCGCCATCGTTATCAAAACCGAATCGCTGAAAGAGCAATACAAAAGCAGTTTGCAGGAGCTGGAAAACTTGTATAGGAGTTTAAGCCAACAAGCGTTTAAGGGAGCGTTAACTTTTAAAGAGGAAGAAGAAGCACCATTGTTGATGGCTGCCGAACCGGACGTGAAATATAATTAAGACGGAAGCTTTGCTGGCGCCGGAAGTTGCCGCAATAGGGTTGCCAACCTTTTGAAGGTTGTCAACCCTTGGCAGAGAGCCTGATAAAACGGTGGGGAGGTTTCCTACTTAGCCGCAACGCTATTCTATTGCAGGCGCCGCACTCCGTCAGGCATCGGCATTGTTACTACTACATTGAAATAATTAAAACTACATTCGTTTAAAACCAGAGCAATTCTGGCTGTGCTTTTTTAGTGATCTGTAGTGTCGCTGCCCGGTGTCGGTCAATAAAGCATAACCGCAAGCCCCCGGTAATATCTTTTTGATGCGGGGCTTTTTAGTGGGGAGTGGCGGCTATTCTCCTGAATGTTAGAGGCTGGCTTTTTATTTTCTCACTCTTTGTAAATCCAAATCATGAAAGTCAAAACTGAAATCAATGTTTGGCGAAATACCTTTCATTTTTATACTTTTTGCTTTTCCTTCTCCATCGAATGTAAACACCGCAAAAGCATCACATGGCATGTCTTGATATTCCCATTTTATGGCAAATGTATTGGTTTTATAAAAATACATTGGACCATTTAGTTTAGGAGAACGATAGGATTTAAACCATAATTGACTTTCTTTCATAAAGATTTCAATTTTTCCAAACCAATTATCTTCATAAATTCCGATGTAATCTTGCTCGGTAATTTTGGTATCTTTTGCTAATGCAACTTGTTTCCAAACGTTTTTTGTAACCTCGTCTGATTTGTTTTTTTGATCATTTATCCGTTTACTGTATAAACTGACGTGATCCATTTTTTCAATACCTAAATAACTATCCAATATGGAATGATGAACAGCCCGATTTAATGGTCTACCGCCATTTTCAGTATTGGTTAAAATCACAATACCGAGGTTCAAATCCGGGATTAAACTGACATAGGATAACATTCCAGGTTGTCCTCCACCATGAAATGCGTTTAAATTTCCTTTTATATCAGTCAAATTCCAGCCTAAACCATAACCCGAAAAATGAGTGTTGTATCTCGGGTCATTATTGGTGTTGGTTACCGTGTGAATGGTCCACATTTCCTTTTGTCTGTCTTTTGAGAAAAGTTGTTTGTCTAAATTTTCTCCATATTTTCCTTGATTTAATTGCATAATCATCCATTTACTCATATCATCAACGTTTGATAAAATTCCACCGGCACCACCATTAATAATTTTTTTATACAAATTGATTGTTCTTATTTTATTATCATCACCTGCTGTAGAATGAGGTGTAGCAATAGAACTACTATCTTTAATTCCTTTTATTGAAGCACCCGAATTGTGCATTTGTAGCGGTTTCATGATTCGTGTTTCAATAAATTGTTCCCAGGTCATTCCACTTACACGGGCTATAATCTCTCCGGCAACAACAAACAATAAGTTATCATAATCATATTGAGTTCGAAACGCAGAAACAGGCTTAAAATATTGAAAACTTGTTACAACATCATCAATTGTAAAATCGGCACCATCTGGGTAAAAAATCAAATCGCCAACGCCCAGACCTAATCCGCTTCGGTGGCAAAGCAAATCTTCAATCAGGAAGTTTTCAGTGACATAATCGTTGTACATTTTAAATTCAGGGATGTATTTTTTTACTTTGTCTTTCCAGGTAATTTTACCTTCATCAACCAAAATGCTTAATGCTGCTGTTGTGAATGCTTTGCTGTTTGATGCAATTAGGAAATTGGTGTGTTCATCCACAGGAACTTTGGTTTCGATAGATCTTACACCGTACCCTCTTTCGTGGATAATTTTCCCATCTTTCACAACAGCTACTGCAACGCCTGCAACTTTAAATTCTTTCATTGCTTGTTCTACCAGAGTATCCAACTCGGAAGAAGTTATTTGTGCAAACAAATTATTACTTGCAAAAAATACAGTAATTGTAAAGAGTAGTAGAAATGATTTAATTTTTGTCAAAATAAATTATTTAATTGTTGTGTCTTGCCCTGGAATAGGTTGACCATTTTTGAGAGATTAAAATTTGGTTCAAGTTATTGTTTTTTTTTCACCGCCACATGAACATTGGTGAACTTAAAAAAAACCTTTAGGTGGATTTTTTTAAGGCTGTTTCAACATGCCTGCCTTTTGCTATGCTGCAATTTTTATGTAGCTAGCCTGCCGGTCAACTGCAGCATAAACGCAAGCCCCCGTTAACAGCTTTTTAATGCGGGGCTTTTCTTGGGGAGTGGCGGCTATTCTTCCTAATGGTGTATGCATTTGAGTTTGTCGCTTCTGTATTTATTAATCTTGCCAGCCTAATTTCAACTAAAGTAATTTATGGAATGGTTATTTTCTGAAATAATAATCAGCAAGAGCGTTTGCTATGTTACGTGGATTTGCTTCATCTGTATTAGTAAGGATAATAATTGAAAGTCCATCATTCACAAAATGTGCAAACACAGATCTAAAACCAATATTAGCACCACCATGTTGAATTACTTTATGCCCTTTATATTCATCTACAAACCAGCCAAAACCATAATATTCTTTTGAATCTGCTTTATCCGAAGTTTTGACAAACGGTTGCCATAGTTTTTCCCAATTGTCTTTTTTAAGAATAATCTTTTTCTCCAGTAGAGCCTTCTCCCATTTAATCATATCGGACGAAGTAGAAAGAAATCCACCGCTGGGTCTAATGGCATACATGGCTGAGGCATTAACCAATGTGTCTTTGTTATGCATATACCCATTAGCCCGGTTAGGAATGATTTGATAAAAATCAGTGAGGTAACTATTGTTCATTCCTGCTGGTATAAATAACGTAGAATGAATATAGTCCTGCCAGGGCATGCCACTTAACTGCTTTATAATTTCTGCCAACATGAAAAAAGCTAAATTACAATACTGGTATTTTTCTCCTGTTTTGAAAACGAGGGGTAAATTATATGCAGATTTAATAATGTAAAGATCGGGTTGGATTTTGAAATTGTCATAGGCAGGTGCTTCTCTTTGCAAACCTGATGTATGAGACATCAAGTTCTTTATTTTAATAGGCCGCCATGTTTCTGGAGCATCAGGAAAAAATTTATGTACGCCATCCTCAATATCCAGTTTTCCATCTTCCATTAATTTTATAATTGCTGTTGTAAAAAACTGTTTACTTATTGAACCAAGTCTGATTACAGTTTCGGAGCTTACCGGTACATTTAATTCTACATTGGCTAATCCATAACCTTTGTTTGTAACAATATGTCCGTTTTTTATTACTGCCAGCGAAAGCCCAACAATTTCTTGCTTGTCCATCATTTGCTTAACTATTATATCAGTACTGTCAATCTGTGCAAATGAGAGTGATGGCAGAAAGAAAAAAAGTATCAATTTGTTCATTTCAAAATAATTATATTTTTAAAAATCGAATTTACTGAATAAATATCAACTTGTATTTTGTAGCCACCTGGCTGACTATTCGGTGGTATCTAGCCAGGTGTCGGTCAACTCCAGCATAATAAAAAGACCCCCATTAGTAGCTTTTTAATGCGGGGTTTTTTCCTGGGGAGTGGCGGATATTCTTCCTAATGTTTGTAGTACGCTGTATTAGTCCGCTTACAATTATGCGATGCTTAATTTTTGTTTTGAAAGCTGAACTTTGAAATTCACTTTAGCGTTGAGGGCATTGAAAACTTTGATTACTGTATCAAACCGAGCATTCGTGAAGTTGTTTTCAAGTTTTGAAATTTGTGCTTTTTGAACACCCACCATTTGTCCAAGTTGTTCTTGTGTCAAATTTTGATGTGTCCTTGCTGCTTTTATTGCGCTGCCCAATAATTCCAATTTTAATTCATACTCGAAAGCGTCACGTCTTTTTGTACCAACTTTACCAACATGTTTGTCAATCATTGTGTCGAGTGAAATAGTTTTAAATTTTTTTGTTGACATTGTCTATTTATTTTTTTGCGCAAAATATTGTTCTCTAATCCGCTTAGCCTTTTCAAGGTCGCTAGTTGGTGTTCTGCCAGTTTTTTTTAACAAGTCCATGAGTTGATAAAACTAAAATCTGTTGTCCATGCGATTTGTCCCAAAAGGCAAAAATTCTAAAATGAGTATTGTTATAAAGTGTTCTGAATTCCCAAATGTTATCATTGAGTTTTTTGAATAGTTCAGGGTCGTTTGTCAGATGAGCCTTTTTGATATTGTAGTAGATTTTCTGTTGAGACTTTTGGTCTAAACTGTCCATAAATTCAACGGCTTCAGGAAGAAATTCGACTTTAAATTTTTCGTTCATTGGCCTTTTTTATCAAAGCTACAAGTTTCCTATTAAAGAAACACTTTGAATTGCGCATGGTGCCCAAAATGTAGCGCACAGTCGAGTCACGCAAAGTATTTCACCCTTGCATTCTCATAGAACCGTGCGTTACTGTTTCTCCGCCGCAACGGACTTTTCCTGTTTTAAATCACAAATGTATTGCTACATTATGGAGGTACCAATTGCCAGTGAGGGAATAAAATCGCTACTAATTGCCAATGGTAGTTACTGTGGCAATCTGCCAGGTGTCGGTCAACTGCAGCATAACCGCAAGCCCTCATTAATATCTTTTTAATGCGGGGCTTTTTCGTGGGGAGTGGAGGGTATGCTTCCTAATATTAGTGGATGGCGTTTCTTGCTGTCCTAAAGGTTACTTTCTATTCATTTCGGATACCAATGTTTCTATCAATATTTTAGCGTCCTGATGTGTTAACAATGAAGCTGATTGGCCTGCCCAGTAAGATTTGAAGTCGGGATTTGAATTGGCAGTTGCAGGATATGCTTTTAACAAACCCATAAACTTACTTTGTAAGGGATAAGGTGCAAATAAGTCTTCGTAATTTTCTAATTCTTCTGTAAGCCTGTTTTTGATTCCCCGTGATAGCCGACCAGTAAATACTTTTGTAAGTGTTGTGTATTTTGCATCTGATGTAAATAATTTGTCTTTATGGTCTTGTGAAGCATTGGATTGTGATGTTGCCAAAAAAGCAGTACCCATTTGTACTGCATCAGCTCCCAAAGCCAGTGCTGCTTTTATTCCTCTTGTGTCTGCTATTCCACCTGCTGCAATGATTGGAATTTTTACATTGTCGGCTACTTGTGGGATAAGTGAAAATGTTCCTGTCAAAGAATCTTCTGCCGACCTTAGAAATGAAACTCTATGTCCACCTGCTTCAAAACCTGTTGCTACTATTGCATCAACTCCTGCATTCTCCAGAGCTATAGCTTCATCTACTGTTGTTGCAGCACCAACTGTTTTTATGTCAAGCCTTTTGCAATTTTCTAAAATGCTTGATGAAGGTATGCCATAAACAAAACTAAATATTGCTGGTTTTGATTCATAAATAGCTTCAATTTGTTCTTCAAATTTAGCACCAAGATTAGTTGGTCTTTCTGGTATTGGCAAACTTAACTCCTTGAAATAAGGCTTAAATAATTCTGTTAATTTTTTATAATTTTCTTCACTAAAAGTAGATAAACGAGCATCTCTGTCATTTACCCACAAGTTGATATTAAAAGGCTTATTGGTAAATTTTCTTATTTCGTTACAGGTTTCAATAATTTCTTTTGAGGAAAATGGTTGACCTCCAAACGAACCTAATCCACCTGCATTTGAAACGGTGCTTGTAAGTTTTACAGATGATAGCCCACCACCAAATGGACCTTGAACTATTGGGTAATCTATTCCTAACAGTTTAGTAAATTTTGTTTTATTCCACATTGTCTTTTTACTATTAAATGTTGATTGATTGGCAAAAGATGAAAGCGAAGTGCCTGAAACACCTGCTAAAACAATTGCTTTTACTGCACTTCGCCTTTTCATATTAGTCTGGGTTTATGCCTGCCCTACAAGTTTGAATTGCAACACAAAATCATCATAAATTAGTTTGTCGCCCAAGTTGTCAATAAATTTTCCAGAACCATAACGAATATGGTACAATGTTCTATCAATTACAACTTCACCAAGTGAATGCAAAGTGTCTGTAAATATTTCTACTGTTGCTATAAAACTTATTGGGTGTGAAATGTCTTTAATAGTAAGATTGCCATCAATTTTAAATTTGTTGCTTTCGATTTTGATTGAACCAGTTAAAGTTAGTTTAGCTGTTTTAAATTTATCAACCGAGAAAAAATCATCGTTTAATAAGTGGGCTAAAAAATCCTGATTAGTCTTTTTATCTTCAATATCGGTAATCACAATTGAGGTCATATCAATTTGGATTTCTCCACCTACAATTATGTTGTCTGTAATTTCAATAAAACCATTAGCGATATTAATGCTTCCTGTATGTAACCCTAAAACCTTTTTGCCAGTCCAGTTTACAGTACTACTTGCTTGTTGAATTTGAAATTTTGCCATTTTATTTTTTTTAAATTTAAAATTTATGGCACAAATGTCTATCGAATCCAAAGAAAGCAAAAGGACATACATCACAACTTTTTAGTGATGTACCTCACATTATTTTGAAGAAGAATTAAGTCTGCTAAGTGTTTCTCTTGTAACACCCAAATAAGAAGCAATAAGTTGTTTGGGAACTTTTTGGAAAAGTTGTGGATATAATTGTAGCAACTGGTCGTATTTTTCTTTGGCATTATTGCTCAATAAAGAAAGTATTCGTTGTTGTAAAGCAACATTACGTTTATTGGTTTTTTTTCTAAAAAAATGTTCTATTTTATGAATTTCTGCACAAAGTTTTTCCCTGTTCTGAAATGACAAGCAAAGTAATTCGCTGTCTTCAATACAGTCAATATTTATAGTTGCTTTTGATTGATTGTAGTACGCCTCATAGTCAGTAATCCACCAGTCCTTCATTCCAAAAGCCAAAATATGTTCCTTGCCATTTTTGTCTGTAAAGTATGATTTTAAGCACCCGTCCAAAATGAAAAAATCGTTTGGCACATTTTCTCCTTCCTGAATAACAAATTGATGTTTTTTAAATTTCCTTATCGTGAAGTGTGAAAATATATAGTCAAACTCTGTGTCCGTTAGCAGAATTATTTTTTCTATTTGTTGTCTTAAAATATCGCTCATTCACTCTTGATATTAGTTAGTCTGTTGTTATTGTGTAGGGTGTCCCTTACGCTTGCCACCAGTCGAGTCACGCAAAGTATTTCACCCTAGCGTTCTCACAGAACCGTGCGTTACAGTCTCTCCGCCGCGGCGGACTTTTCCTGTTTTAAATCACAAATGTATTGCTACATTATGGATGTACCAATTGCCAGTGTGGGAATAAAATCGCTACTAATTGCCTAAAGCAGCAACGGTGGTACGCTGCCAGGTAACGGTCCATTGCAGCATAACCGCAAGCACCCACTAATTTCTTTTTTATGAAGGCTTTTTCTTGGGCACTTGTGGCTATGCTTCCTAATGTTGTTTGAAGCAATCCGAATGCAGTCCTTTCTCTTCTGTCAAAAATATAAATTTAATGGAGTTAGATTATTTACCTTTTTAATTTAATAAAAAACCGAAATATGGTGAAAGCTTTGCGTAATTTTTAATGCAGTTCTGAGCTTTCTTGTGCTTCACTTACCACCTGAGGCACCGTAATATTTCCACCATAAAAAAGAGCATTCAAAAAAAGCTTGTTTGTGCCATACCATGTTCCGCGGAAGTTAGGATTATCACTAAACATTATTACTCTTCCGCTTCCCTCTCCTCCAACTAATATTGCTGCTGAACTTTTAATTTTTTTCAATGTGCTTTCATGTACATAACCGCCTATCAATGGATTTGCAGTGTACTGCAATACGGTACTGTATGGATTAGCACTCGGTTGCAAAAAAGTTAACCCATTTCTATAAAGAGATATTTGCCTGTTTGTAAATCCAAACCCTATTGGATGGGTTGTATCTAAGTCTGCACAAAAGATGGATCCTCCCATTGCTTTCGCCCCTTCAATATGAACAGCCATATCAAAGTCCTGGCGCCTGGGAGTACCTTTGGCAGTATCAACAGACAATAATTTTTCTTTTGTAAATCCATTTTTAATTGCCCATTCAGTGCCAGACTTTATCGTTATTAAAGTATTGCCAGCTTGCACCCATGCTTTTATTTTGTCGATAACTGCTTTGTCAATCAATGCGTAATTTCCTGAAACCATGATCATGCTGTTGTAGCGACTTAAGTCTGCACGACCAAGATTTAAAATATCCAGTTTGGTTATTGGCATTTGCAAACGCTGATCTAGTAAATGCCATATTTCACCTGCCTCCGTAGCTGCAACCCCGGTGCCCACTATCATCACAGCCATCGGCTGTTTTAGTGTACGCATAAAGCCACTGCCCGCATCAATACCGCCGGCGCTATATCCTGTGCTTAGACTATAGCAATTAATGTTTGATTGACTCGAAACAATACTGATGGCTTTGTATAACGAATCTGCGGAAATGCGTTGTTGTTGTACAGGCACCAAAATGCTTCCATATCCAAAGGCTTTATTTTTTCCATTTATTAAAGTTGTAAAAGGCCGGAATGCAGCTTGTACAATAACACCTGCTTTTTGCAAATGATAGATTACTTTATGAACATTGTAGTCAGTATTATTTATTACGTAAGCATAGTTACTTTTTTCCAACGTATTAAACTGCTGTGCAGGTAAAGCAGTAATTCTTTTACCTGCATTGTATAAAGTTTTCACTTCGGTATACGGCAGGCCATATGCATGCACAAGGCTCCATGCAGATGCATCGTAGAAAGAACTATCCACATAAGTGATGGCTTTTTCAAACACCGACCGAACCATTATATTATTGTTCTGATTGGTGGGAACGTAATAGCCTTTACCATCCGTTGAACTATTTCCTGCTTCATAAACTTCAATGTCATGAAGGAGCAACATCTCTACAAATGCTCTTGTTCTTGTTTCATCATTTGCTTCACCAAAAACATATCCTTTTACAGCAGCTTTCAATGCCTGCTCTTTTGCTGTGCGGTAAAATTCTTTTCTTAAATTCAGCAACGATGGCTTTTGATCCAGAGATGCTCTTACCGTGGTTAATGCAGCCGTAAACTGGTTCCTTATTGTAAATGCAAATATGATAGGAATAGTGGTGGTTTCCTGCACATGCCCACGGCTGCTTGCCTGTTCAAACAAAAATCCTGCGCCTCCATAAAAGTTAATATAACTGCTGCCGTAGCCGGGATAAAGTTTATCATACGCCTCTTTTGTAAAATACATAGAGCCAAGTTTATCTATTGCCTTAGAGAAGTACTCTGCATACTTAGGGTAAATAGTTTTGTATAAATAATCTGGTACAATAGGATTGTTGCTGGCATCTTCTCCGGGATCAAAATAAAAAGTAGCATTCGTTCCCATTTCATGATGATCGGTTTGTACATAAGGCCGCCAGTGATGAAAGAATTTTATCCGGTTTCTTGTTTCAGGAAATATACCAAGGAACCAATCTCTGTTTAAGTCAAACCAATAATGGTTGAACCTGCCACCCGGCCAATTTTCTGTATGCTCCCTGTCTAAAGGGTCTGCTACCACAGGAGACGCTTTGTGCATATTTGCCCAATGGGTATGACGATCTCTTCCATCAGGATTAATAACAGGGTCCATTAAAATCACCATATCATTCAGCCACTTTATTGATTCAGCATTTTCAGATGCAGTAAGATAATAAGCCGAAAGCATGGCCGCTTCGCTGCTTGAAGGTTCATTGCCATGTACATTAAACCCAAGATGAATAACCAGCGGAATTTTTTCTGTATTGCCTGTAACCTGCCCGGCAAGATGTGCTTTGCGGATGTCTTCTAATTGCTGATGGTTTGATGCTGATGTGAATATTGCTGCAACCTGTTCCCTGTGTTCAAAAGTTTCGCCAATAACCTGCATGGTCACTCTATCGGAAAGCCTGTCTAGTTCTTTAAAATACTCCACCAATTTATCATGACGGGTATGGTGAGTGCCGATGGCGTAACCTAAAAACTTTTCAGGTGATGGAATGGTCGGATTAAAACTCCCGCTATTGGGATAGAAATAGTCAGCTTGTGCTAACGCAGTGATTGTTATAAATAAAGAAGTGAAAGCAAAAAAGATTTTCTTAAGCATAAGGTTAGTTTTTATTTGTTGTATAGGTGATCAGTTAGTTGCTAGCTGGAATAAATGCGGCATCTACTATTTCATCTTAGATTCCCAGCTT
>JBGSMI010000006.1:0-30512 GCA_041740215.1 Ferruginibacter sp. | reverse complement strand
ACAGGTCCTCTATCAGAGAAGTCGCCTGGTTTTCCAATTGATAAAAAATTGTATAAAGTCGGCTTCCCTGTAGGGTCACTCCACATCAGTTTATCCATTGGTAAATCAAATAGGGCAGTGTCAATTCCTGAATCTATTATAGCAAGTATTTTTGAAGTATCTGTTATAACACTTGTTGCTTTTGCAGGACTTTTCTTAAAGATTTTTTTAGTTTCTTTATTTGTTGACTCTGAAATCGTATTGTTATTACTAATCGATAACACGCCCAGTAAACTACCCTGGCCAGGAACTGGGGTTGTAGGTTTTGGTGACGCTTTAGATTTACCTGCTCCATCAATGCAATGAAAGTTTATGTTAATTAAAGTAGAATCACAAGGACACCACGTGTCGTTATCAAAATGTGGGATAAAATCACTGCTGTAATATGCAAGATTAATCAATGTATAAAATTGTATGATAGAGTCCTTAATATTCTGAATGGTTATTTTTTTTTGCGGTAAACTTATTCCTTCTGCAAATAAAACATTCAGACTTATTTTGTTAACGTAACCAGTCGTATCTGGCGCCAGGCGGGTTTGGAGACTATTATTGGACGTAATATTACAGGATAAATTAGTTGCTATCATCGTGAAGAAGGATAACATCATCATTAATCCTGTTGTTTTTATAATTCCAGGTGTTTTTATCTTCTTCATAAATTTGAAATTATAGTGTTAGTGAAATTTTATCACATTTTTTTCAACCATTTCGCTGCATCTTCACTTCCTTGCAGGCTTTTTTCGGCTACTTGTTTTAATAGCTCTTTTGCCTCATCTTCATCGCCGGTTTTATTTCTTGCTAATAATGTTACCGCATGATAAAATTTACCGGGATTACTATACAATCCTGCCTGGTTTTCAAGCGAGGTAAAATAGTAGATAGCTTTGTCGTAATCTTTCAGTTGAAGGGAAACAATACCTGCATATTTTTTTGCAATATCATTAGCAGAATCCGTTGCTAAAATATTTTCAAATTGATTTAGCGACGCTTTTAAATTGCCATTGTTGAATAAACCCAGACCTTTTTGCAAACTATCCTGGCTTCCCATGGTTACTCCCAAAGTTTTAAAATTTTGCTGAATGTACTGATCGGCCAATTGTTGTGGTGAAGTTTTATCTACGGAGAGAAACCAGGTTATTACTGAGATAATACCGATCACACTTGCGGCAGCCAGGTATTTCCAGATTGTATTTTTATGTGGTCTTGTAATTAGTATAACTTTTTGTTGTTGATAAATTTCCCGGAACCGCTCTTTAGTTTCTGCCTGCGATTGATTTTTAATTACGCTCTTTGCTGAAATATAAAATGCTACCTCTTCGGCGAATCCTTTGTCATTGGTAATGCGTTGTTCAAACTGTTGCCGTTGCAGGTCAGTTGGTGCATTTTTAAAATAATCATCTATATATTCAAAGTTGTCCATCTCATTTTTTTTTATTTAAATATTCCTGGCGAAGTTTTTCAAGACAACGCAACCGACTCGTTTTTACTACATCCGAAGTTTTGTATTCCATTGCAGTTGCAATCTCTTTATCATTGTAACCTTCGCCAAAAAGTGATAAGATTTTCCGGCAGTTTTCGCCCAGGTTATTGATGGTGCTTTTTAAGAGATCCATATCTGTTCTTTCGATCAGTTGCTGAATAACAGTTTTTGCAGAATCTGCAATCATGTTTAGCATATCAACAATCGGTGCTGTTTGGTGAACGCTGCCTTTATTAGTCGTTTTTTTTCGAATGAGGTCAACACATTTGTTATAAAAGATTCTATACAAATAGGTTTTTAAAGAAGCTCGTTGTTCAAAAGTGCCCCTCTTTATATTATCAATAGCCTGCAGGATGGTATCAGAGTAGGCGTCAAATGCATCGTCTTCCGCTAAGGAGTATTTAATCATCCCTTCCTTTATAAGATAAGCATACCTGCTGAAGAGTTGCTCTTCCGACTTGCGTTTATCGGAGTCATTTTGTAGAAGACCCCAAATGATTTCGTGATCCCCGAGAACCGTCTTTTCGTTGGTATGGTTCATGACATATTAAGTATTTTAACAAGGTAAGAAAAAATATAAATATTTCTGAATTTATTGTTTCCCTTATTATCCATTATCCGACAAATTGTATGAACAATATTTTTTACCAAAAAAAGGAATTCAATTACCAATCATTTCAAAAAACATTTAAAACAATGAAAAAATTTATTTTTGCCTTTACAGTGGGATATATTTCCACCCTGGCACTATCAACTGTAGCGCATGCTCAAACATCAGTAAATACCGAAATTCCGGAACTAAAGATTAATGTGGCATCCATTCAAAAAGAAATTAGCCCCGGTAATGCCAACACTGCAAACCTTGCAGGTATAAAGCCAAAAGCATTGAAGGATTTTGCAAAAAATTTTAAGAATGTAAAGGTTGAATACTGGGAGAAAATAACCGATGGGTTTACTGCTAAATTTAATGACGATGGTGTAAATAACTGGATATACTATGACCCACGTGGATTGCGGGTGGGTAGTTTAAAAGGTTACAATGAAAGCAAGTTGCCAAAGGAAATCAGAAAAATCATTAAGCAGGTTTACTATGATTACGCAATTACTTATGTGCAAGAGGTTCAAACAATCGAATCGGAGGGAATACCAACCTACATCATCCACCTGGAGGATAAAGACAATATCTTGCAGGTAAGGATTTATGACGGACAAATGGAAGAGTGGAAGAAATTAAAGAAATCAAGTAATTGAAATCCATTTTTCTTTCGGCTACACAATCAACCTAGTGTTCTGTATACCCTAAAGTTTCTCAAAGTGGTACCACGAATTTTAGGCACTAATTACACGAATTAAGAATTAACGACTGTATCAATGAGAGTTTTAAAGTTCGAATAGTAGCATAAATAGTGCGCCAATTTAAGTTAACACAGCGCTGGTATTTCAAGAAACGGAAGTTAAAAAAAATAGCTGGCGTAGGTAGTTTTCCTCGATGTGGGCATACTTACGCTGGCTTTTTTGGTGTACACTATTTTTTAAAAAATGAATGGCAACTTTTAAGACCGCAGTTTCTGCGGGTTTAATGTTTTACTTTTCCGTGTTATAATTTCTTTATTGATTACCCGGCTGATTTCTAATTTAAAAAATTGTAAGCGCTTAGCCCACTTAACCAGATACCATGTAAATACAAAAGCTGCCACAACGTCGATAGAATAGTGTACATGTTGCACCAACACTAAAGCACCAACTATTATAGTAGCTAGTAATGCAAATTGTTTATCCCTCGTCCGCTGAAGGCATAAAGTGAACATAAATAAATTAGATGTATGGCCCGAAAAGAAGAGATCTTTTGTAATAAAGACTTGGGTGCCGCCGTACGTAAGGCTGGTAAGCGGATCGCTTAACGGAATAAGCCCCGCCGGTGCATCCAGCGGAAAAAGTGAAATGGTTATAATCCGTGATAGGGTAATTACTATCAACAGATATAGTGTCATTAAAAAAATGGCGGGCTGTTGCACGCAACGAACAATTACCAAAATGGAAGTAGACCAAACAAAAAGAAAAATAATAACGGAAAAATTTTTTGCTGGTAAACGGAAGAGCAACCAGTCATTTAAAACGATGCCCTGCCTTGCTTCGATGATGGAAAAAAAGTGAGGGAGATAAAGCAAGATGCTTACAAATAAAAAGACTCCTGCTCCTATTTTTGCTTTGAAATAATTATTTGACCAGGCCTCGCCCCAGCTTTTGTTGTATGAATACGGATAAATAACGGTTTCTGCCAAGTGATAAAAGTATGGGTTAATTTCGGCGGTTAACCGACTGAATAAAAGTTGTGCAAATTTACGGTAGAGAATCCCGCATGCGATGTAAAAAATTATATAAAGTTTTCATCGTTTTTACTTCCTCCACTACCAGGATGCCGTTTTTGCCTACCTGTTTCAACTTTGCTTTATTGGTGCCTTTTTGTAAAAACTGTAAAATACCGGTAAAGGTTTCACTTTGAAAATAGGGCGAATCGGGATTGCTTACAAAGAAGCATTTCAGGGTTTCATGTTTCAGCATCATCTTTTCAAAGCCAAGTTCTACTGCAATGCGTCTGCATCTTACCGTTGTAAACAAGTCTTCTACCGGAGCCGGTATTGGTCCAAAGCGATCCAGCATTTCTGTATGAAAATCTTCCAGGTCCTTTTCAGTTTCACAGTTATCCAGTCTGCTGTATAAACTCAGTCTTTCGGTAATACTTTCTACATAGGTATCAGGAATTAATATTTCCAGGTCGGTATCTATGCTGCAATCTTTTACAAAATCATCCTGCAGGTTAATCTCTTCTTTAAAAAGATCTTTAAAATCGGAACGCTTCAGTTCTCTGATTGCTTCATCCAATATCTTCTGGTACATTTCAAAGCCAATCTCTGCTATAAATCCGCTTTGCTCTCCCCCCAACATATTTCCTGCTCCCCGGATATCAAGGTCTCTCATTGCAATCTGAAATCCACTGCCCAGGTCACTGTATTGTTCCAGCGTACTCAATCTTTTCCGGCTATCGGTTGGTAAAGTACTCATTGACGGTGCCAATAAATAACAGAACGCTTTTTTGTTACTACGCCCTACACGCCCACGCAACTGGTGTAGATCACTCAATCCAAACTGGTGTGCATTGTTAACGATGATGGTATTTACGTTGGGAATATCCACTCCACTTTCTACAATATTGGTACAAACCAATACATCATATTTTCGATCCATGAAATCAAGGATGGTGTCTTCCAGTTGATCGCCTTCCATTTGCCCATGCGCATATGCAATGCTGATATCCGGGCAAAGCCCCTGTATCAGGCTCCTCATTTCTGCCAGGCCCTTTACCCTGTTATGAATAAAGAAAACCTGTCCGCCTCTTTCGGTTTCATAATAAATAATATCACGGATAGCATCTTCATTAAAAACCATCACTTCTGTTTGAATTGGCTGGCGATTGGGTGGTGGAGTATTGATGATGCTGAGGTCTCTTGCACCCATCAAACTAAACTGGAGCGTTCTCGGAATTGGCGTTGCTGTTAGAGTAAGGGAATCTACCGTAGTTCTTAATTGCTTCAATTTTTCTTTTGCAGATACACCAAACTTTTGTTCCTCATCAATAACCATCAGGCCAAGGTCTTTAAACTTAACATCCTTACCTAAAAGCGAATGGGTACCAATGATGATATCTATCTTTCCTTCAGCAACTTTTTGTAAGGTTTCTTTTTTTTCTTTGGCCGTTTTAAAACGATTGATAAAATCTACGGTTACCGGAAAATCTTTCAATCGTTCGCCAAAGGTTTTATAATGCTGGTAAGCCAAAATGGTTGTAGGAACGAGTATGGCAGCTTGTTTGCCATCACAACAGGTTTTAAATGCAGCCCTGATGGCAATTTCTGTTTTACCAAATCCTACATCACCACATACCAGACGATCCATTGGCGACGGTTTTTCCATATCCCGCTTCACATCTTCGGTAGCCTTGCCCTGGTCGGGTGTATCCTCATAAATAAAGGATGCTTCAAGTTCTGTTTGCATGTAATTGTCCGGACTATGGGTAAAGCCCTCCTGGCTTTTTCTTTGTGCGTATAATTTTATCAGGTCGGTTGCAATATCCTTTACCTGTCTCTTTGTTTTTTCTTTTAGTTTATTCCATACATCACTCCCTAGTTTGTTCATTTTAGGCACGCTGCCTTCCTTGCCACTATACTTTCCAATTTTATGCAGCGATGAAATGTTTACATATAACAGATCGCCATCTTTATATTGAATTCTTACGGCTTCCTGCATTTTGCCATTGGCCTCAATTTTTTGTAAGCCGCTGTACACACCAACGCCATGGTCAATGTGGGTTACATAATCGCCTGGTTGTAATTCCCGCAGCATTTTTAAAGTGAGCGCCTTGTTTTTACTAAAGGCCTGCTTTACTTTATACTTGTGGTAGCGTTGAAAAATCTGGTGGTCGGTATAGCAAATCACTTTTAAATCATCATCAATAAATCCTTCGTGGATGGAGGTGGGAATTGGCGTAACCTGTATCTCCGCTTTTAAGTCGGTGAAAATAATATGCAGTCTTTCGAGCTGTTTGGGATTATCGGCAAATAAATAAATATTGTATTTTTTTGTTTCATAATCCTTTAGGTTCTTTATCAGCAGATCGAATTGCCGGTTGAAGGCAGGCTGGCTTTGAATGGTAAATGAAAAACCGCTGGTGATATTATTTTCTTGAAAAGCAGCAAAATAGCTTTTGCTGCCAAATTCAATTACATGGCGTTGTTTTACCTGCTCTTCAATGGTTATTGCTTTTACAAAATCATCCTTACTTACACTCGATTTTTCATTGATTTCACTGTCATCTTCCGTAACCTGCTTTCGGATATCGGTACTGTTTTTTATAACCTCCAGATACAGTTCAAGGTCTTCTTCCTGCTGTTCTATTTTTTCTTTGATGAATTGCCAGTCATGCGTCCAAACGGTGGTATTCTCAGGTAAAAATTCCAACAGAGAAACCTTGTCACCAGTTTCAATCCCGAAAGCTTTCGGGAGCGTTTCCACATTTGGTATAATGTTTACCTGCAATAATTTTCGTTCACTCAACTGCGATTCCGGATCAAAGATGCGGATGCTATCTACCTCGTTGCCAAATAATTCTATGCGGTAGGGCTTCTCATTGCCAAATGAGTAGATATCGAGTATGCCACCACGCACTGCAAACTGGCCGGGTTCATATACAAAATCCGTTCTTTCAAAGCCATAGGTTACAAATTTTTCCAGTATATTGTTCACCTCCAATGTAGCGCCCTGTTTGATGGAAATGATATTCTCAGATAATGTTTTCGGTAATACTACTTTTTCAAACAAGGCCTCCGGATGTGTAATCAGCACTTTTTTATTACTGCCAGCGGCTATTTTGGTCAATGCCTCTGTTCTCAACATCACATGACTGCTGTTGAGCAGGCGGTAATTCTTTTTATTTTTAAACGAAGAAGGGAAGTAAAAGATGTCGAGGGCATTGGTCAGATTCTCAAATGTATTGTGGAAGTAGGCGGCTTCTTCCGCATCTCTTAAAATTACCAGATGATTGAGCTGGCTGGTTGCTTTATGGTTGAAAACTGCCGCAAATATAAATTCGATGGCGCTTCCATGCAAACCAGAAAGATGAATTTGCTGTGGTTTAGACAAAGTGATCTTGTCCGCAATTTGAAAACAGCGGGAATCAGTTGCATATTCTTTCATCAACACGTCCAAATTCATCCGGCGGCAAAGGTAAGGAAGATGCCTGATTTTTAATCCTTGCTTTATTCCTAATTACGCCGGAGCTAAAATTTTGGAAGTTATTTATCAAATTGAAAAAGGGAACTACTGACTGGTATCTGGTGTCAGCAACGCTAACCATTATGTAGATAAATGGCAAATTCAATTGCCTTACAACATGCAATATTTTAAATAGAAGTAATTTAACATGCATTGGGTGTAGCTACAGTGGATAGTTTCTGATGAAGCATACTGTAGTTTGGCAATACACTTCACAACATTAACGTTAACAGAAAGATCCCCTAAATGTAAAATTGTTTAAATTGTTTCGAAAACTCCGTAAAACGGGGGCTAATCTAATTGTTTTATGAAAGTAACTGGCTGTTTTATTTTTTATATACTCTTCTTTTTTCATTCATCCGTGCTTTTTGGCCAGCAGTCGGAAGAAGCGGTTTTGTTTAAGAATGGCAAATTTATAACCGGCCGAAACGCAAGTAAACCATCTTTTAAAAGAGAAAATATTTCGGGTACAAGCTTTGATAACAATTACTATTTGCTTCTGCAATTTGATACAATACCATCTAAAAAACAAATGGCTGGATTAAAAAAGGCTGGTATTGAACTTTATGCCTACCTGCCGGGAAAGGCTTATCTGGCAAGAGTTAGCAGCAGTTTCAATTTCGCCCTTGCCGCATCATATAAAATTACATCTATTAACACGGTTCCTTCTTTTTATAAAATAGATACGAAGCTTGCAAATTACAATTCTGCTGCTGACAAGAACGATATCAGTAAAATAGTAGTCAGTTTTTATCCGGGCATAGATCTGGCTACTGTATTATCGCAATTGAAACTGGCCGGAGCCCGTATATCTTCAACAAAGTTTGAAATAGAGAACAGTGTTTTTGTTCAGGCGAATAGTACTTCGATCAATGCAATTGCTGCTTTGCCATTTGTCACAAACATTCATCTGCAAAACACCTCAGATAAACTACTCAATTATAATAACATCGGTGCGCATGGCATTAGTGGGCTGAATGCGTTAAATGGGAAAAACTTAAATGGTAAAGGTGTTACCATCGGCATAGGTGATAATGCAGATATTAATACGCATGTGGATTTTTCCGGACGGTTAATCAATCGTACTTCTGCCACGCCTGCATCTCATGGTACGCATGTAGCGGGTACTGCCGCAGGCGCTGGTATCATCGATATAAAAAACCATGGAATGGCTCCTAAAGCTACAATTGTAAACCAGTTTTTTAGTGATATCATCGTTAATTCACCAACTTATATCACCGATTATAACATGGTAGTAACCAATAACTCTTATTTTTCGGCAGAGCTTGGGTGCGCCGGCACAGGTGAATATGATTTTTTAAGTAGTTACGTAGACCGGCAACTTGGAAATTTCAAGCAATTGTTACATGTAATAGCTGCCGGTAATGATGGGTTGAATACTTGTACTCCTTATCCTGCAGGATTTGCTACAATTAAATCCGGGTGGCAAACCGCCAAAAATGTGTTAACGGTGGGAGCCATTAATACAGTTGATTATTCTGGCGCAGATTTTAGCAGCCGTGGCCCGGTTAAAGATGGGCGTATAAAGCCAGAGATAACAACTGGGGGAGTGAATGTCACCTCAACCTATGTAAATGATTCCTATGGTTTGAGCAACGGAACCAGTATGTCCACTCCTATAGTTGCCGGAGCGCTAGCATTGATGTATGAACGATACCGGCAATTACATGCCGGCGCTAATCCAAGCGCTTCATTGATTAAAGCGTTGGTTTGTAATACAGCAGACGATTTGGGTAATGCCGGGCCTGATTTTACATTTGGATTTGGAATGCTCAATGCAAGGCGGGCAGTTGAAGCAATTGAGGGAAATCGTTATTTTATCAATGCAACTTCAGCAGGTGGAAATGGGATTCATTCAATCACAGTACCAGCCAATACCGGACGCTTAAAAATCATGCTCTATTGGGCCGATACTGCGGCAGCCATCAATGCCGGAATGGCTTTGGTAAATGATCTTGATCTTACAGTTAAAGAGCCGTCTGCAATTTTGCACCGCCCCCTAGTATTGAATCCTTCAACCGGCAATGTAAATAATCCTGCAATCGAAGGTGCAGATCATACCAACAATATAGAGCAAGTGGTGATTGAAAATCCGGCAGCAGGAACATATACCATCAACGTAAATGGATGGATCGTTCCCTTTGGTGATCAGGAATATGTTATAAGCTATGAACTGATACAACCATCCGTAACAGTAGAATATCCTTTTGGTGGAGAAAAACTGGTGGCTGGCGAAACGGAGAATATCCGGTGGTCGGCCTATGGTAACGAAGCGAATAATTTTTCAATAGAATATTCAAATAATAATGGCAGCAGTTGGACCATGATCAATAGCAATGTTTCAGCAGCAAGCCGCAGTTTTGCATGGACTGTACCAACTACTTTTGTTACAAACCAGGCATTGGTAAGGGTTAGCCGAAATGGTACTGTATTAGTGGATCAAAGCGATTTTAACTTCACTGTTTTAGGAGCCCCTGTTATAACCGCCACCAATGTTTGCGAAGGTGCCGTGCTATTAAAATGGCCACCCGTTGCAAACGCAACCAGCTATGATATTTTGCACCTAAATGGTGATAGCATGCAGGTGATTGCCAACACAACCGACACGGCTTACCTGATGAACGGGTTAGACAAAAATGTAAAAGCCTGGTTGGGCATTGCTGCAAAGAACGGCAGTTTTTCCGGAAGAAGATCGGTTTCAGTTGGAATAGTTCCTAACAGCGGCCCGTGTACGCTGGCGATTTTCAATAATGATATTAAGGTAGATAGTATACTGGAACCCAATACAGCAAGACAGGGTTTTGCAAATGCAGGCAATGCCATCAAAGCAGTGAAAGTTTCGATTAAAAATTTGGGATCCGTTGCAGTTGGCGGACCATTCAATATTTCTTATAGCTATGGCGGCACTGTTGTTACAGAAACGATCAGCCCTGTAATTGCAGCCGGTGCTACGTATGTTTACACATTTACCGGAACTTACCCAATTATCCCCGGAGGCTTTAGGTATGATTTTAAATCCTGGGTAAGTTTGGCAGCAGATCAAAATCACCTGAATGATACGGCTTATAAAACGGTGAAGTATGTTAACAACGATGCCATTGCAACGCTGCCAATTACTGAAGGGTTTGAGGGCCTGCCTGCTGCGGATTTCAGGCTTCCGGAGATGGCCATTGGAGATAATAAGCGATTGGATTTTTCCGCCAGTTTAAGCAGGGGCAGGGCCAGAAGTTTTGTCAATACTGGCTTTGCCTATTCAGGAACGAAGGCCATCACACTGGATCAAACGCCCTACAATGATATCGCAACTACCGATAGTTTATTGATGAGTTACAATCTTTCAAATTACACCGATAAACAACTTCGTCTCGATTTTTTTTATAAAAATCATGGACAAAATGATGCACCCGGTAACCGGGTTTGGGTGAGGGGCAATGAGAATAATATCTGGGTAGAGGCATATGATCTTTTTGCAAACCAGGCTGCTGTGGGCTCCTGGAAACGTGCCGTTATCAATATCAATGAAGTACTGAAAAGTGCGGTGCCGGTGCAAACTGTTTCACCAACCTTCCAGGTTAAAATTGGTCAGGAGGGTAAAACTTCTGCCAATAGCTCCAATGCAGTGATTGATATTGACGATGGTTATACATTTGATGACATTACGATGAATGAAGTGATGAATGATGTGGGCATAGTAAAAATCGTTTCGCCCGATATCAATGGCTGTGCTTTGAGTGCAACCAGTGCTGTTAGTATCCGGCTAAAGAATTACAATACCAATACACTGACCAATTTACCGGTGAATTACCAAATAAACGGAGGGGCCATTGTAACAGAAATCGTTCCATCGCTGGGCTCAGATCAATCTATTGATTACGTGTTTAACCAAACCGCAAACCTATCCGCTTATATTGATTATACGATTAATGTGTGGGTGAAATATCCAGCGGATAATTATTCCGTAAACGATAGTATTTTAAATTTCAGGTTGCATAATAGTCCGTTAATCAGTGCTTATCCCTACCTGCAGAATTTTGAAAACAATAATGGTTTTTTTCATACCGGCGGCACCAACACGTCGTGGCAGTGGGGTGCTCCTGCAAATGATGTTATTAGCAAAGCAGCCAGTGGCAGCAAAGCATGGGTAACCAATCTAGCCGGCAATCACAATGACAATGAAACATCTTATTTATATTCACCTTGTTTTGATATACAGGGATTAATACAGCCGGTACTTTCTTTTAGCCACATTTTTATGATGGAGTTAAATTATGATTATAGCTGGGTGGAATATTCTGCTGATGGATTGGTATGGCAAAAACTGGGCACTGTTGGTAGTGGTACCAATTGGTACAACGAAGCTCCAGAGATATCATGGGGCGGGGGCAATACCAGATGGCATGTATCAAGTATCAACTTGCCTTTATCAGCAACCAATATTCGCTTTCGGTTTGTTATGAGTAGCGATGCCGGTGTTACGGAAGAAGGTATTGGCATTGATGATATCCATGTATTTGATAAGGCCGCTATTTATACCGGATTGCCGGTTACCAATATTTCGCAAACGGTGAACAGTAATAATTGGGTGCATTTTTCATCGGGTGGTAAAAGAATTGTTTCATTAAATTCAAATGGTTCAAATCTTGGGCTTACCAGCATTCAGGCGCATCCTTATGCAGGTCAGGTACGTAGCAGCAATAGCAGTTATTATCTCAATCGCAACATTGTAGTACGATCTGCTAATCCTCCAACAGGTAATGTAGGGGTTCGTTTTTATTTTACCGAAGATGAAGTGCAGAACATGATCATTGCCAATAGCTGTGTTACCTGCCTAAAACCAGTCGACCCTTATGAACCCGGGATTACTCAATACAGTGGTAATGCAACCGATGAAAATGGTTTGTTATCAGATGATGTAACAGGACTGTTTCAATTTATTGCACCTTCGAATGTGGCCATTGTACCTTACGATAATGGCTACTACGCAGCGTTTAACGTCAATAGTTTTAGCGAGTTCTGGTTAAGCATGTCTAATATAAAACCGGCGGCAACTGGAACATGTCCGGGAGAAAATATTTTGTTTAGAGCCGCTGCTACCGGCACAATATATCAGTGGCAGGAAGACAATGGTGCAGGGTATGTGAACATCGTGGATGGTGCCCGTTATTCCGGAAGCAACACTGCTACCTTGCAATTGAACACTCTGCCAACCAGTTTTTCAGGTTATAAATATCGTTGTATAACAGACGGCGTTGGCGGCCCTGCAAATACCGTTCGATTTACCAATCGCTGGAATGGTAACACCGGTACCAACTGGTTTGTGCCTGCCAACTGGAGTTGTGGGATGGTGCCAGATCAATATACGGATGTAATAATTTCAGGTTTGTTAACCAATTATCCGTTGATCAATGCAAATACTGCCGTAAAAAGTATCGGTGTTTACCTGGGTGCCGTGGTAACAATGGGAATTGGGGTTGAGTTGCAAATTAAAGGTCAATAATAGTAGGGTGATTGCCTTCATCTTTTATTTTGGCGATTACTTTATCGGCCAATAATATCATTGCAAAGCCACCAGTGTAAGCCAGAATGTCGATCCATTCAAACGCGTTGCCTATAATAATATTGGCGGCCTTTGACCGTTGTAGCCCTAATAATTCTACAAGTTTCAAGTATTGTAAAATTTCAATCACAAATGAAAATATCAATACCCCAATGGCCGTTTTTAGCACCGGAAAATCAAAGAAGGATTTTATAAAACAATAGATTAATATCACTACCAGTACGTCGCCGATATAGGGTCTGATTATATTGTCATGAACGTATAAGGCAATCAATACTTCTGTGGTAAAAAGCAGTATTGTTAGAATAAGAAAACCAGGGTTAAACTTAAATCTGTTGCGCATCGAATAATTTATAGGATGTCGTTTTTTTGTTTTGCAATTGTAAATCTAACTGTTGTGCCTTCGCCAGCTTTACTATGTACAGTCAATTGCCCGTTAATGGTATCAGCACGTTCCTGCATGCTGTTTAAACCGGGCGTTTCTTTTATTTGATCAACATCAAAACCTTTACCATTATCTGCAATGGCGATTAAAATATACTCGTCAATACACTCAACACGGATTTTAACAAGGGTTGCGCAAGCATGATCAATCACATTGGTGAGTGACTCCTGACAAATTCTGAAAATGTCCGTTTTTATCTCCAGCGATAAACTTTGTTCATCATAGTTACTTTTGAATTCACAAGGGATAGAGTTTAAAATTGAAAATTCATTACAAAGCCATTCAAGGGTAGCATTTAGTCCAAAATCCTCTAACATAGCAGGACTAATGGAAAACGAAATTCTTTGTAGCGTATCTATAATTGATTTAGAAACGCCGAGGGCATGATCAATGGTGGCTTTTGATGAGTCAGGCAAATCTGTGGAACTAATGGCCATTAAGTCGATATCCATTTTTAATGCGAAAACCTGTTGCGCCAATTCTTCATGTAACTGATAGGCGAGGTATTTTCTATTCTTTTCAATGTTTTTTTTAAAGTAGGTTGCCAGATTTCTAAATTTAAGATACCTGGCTTCTATTTCCTTTTCTGCTACTTTTCTGTCTGTAATATTCTTAGCAATAGCAAGCACTACCTCGCTATTTGGAAAATAAATAGAAGTCCACTCAAGCCAGATAATGTCTCCGTTTTTCTTCTGATAACGATTGGTAAAATTATGCAGCACCTTTCCACTTAACAATGCCTCCCGGTTTTTTTGGGTGAGTTCTTTGTCTTCTTTGTATATAAAAAATGAAATAGGGTGGGTAAATAATTCCTGCTCGGAGTATCCAAGTGTTTCAATCACTGCTGGGTTTACTTTTTTTAAAAAGCCATCCTTACCTGCCACACATACAAGGTCAGGTGTTACTTCAAAAAAGCCTGAAAATTCAAATTCGGATTTCATTGATGTGCCATATTTTTCATTGTTGAATTAACTTCCTGATCTATAAATTGCCTATACCCGCCGATGCTGCTTATTTATTTTCATACCACAACTGTTGTTTTTAAATGACTCCAACCCCTTTTGCTTATATCCGTGAATAATAGTTAACCCAGGGTATTAAAGATGTTTAATTGAATACATTGGGTAAGGTAATAACTTTAAACAGCAATATATGACACTTTTTAAGCGCAGTTTGCTAATGTGTGAAAGAAATATTGTGTAATAATAGCTGCCACGTAAATCATTCTTTGTAAATTGTAGATTCAAATTTTTTTATGGCATTGCTACCATGGCTTACCGGAAAAGTTATCCGGATAGAAAACGAAACGATTGATACCAGAAGATTTTGGATACAGGTTCCTGAACTGGTTGTGTTTAATTTTATTCCCGGACAGTTTGTTACACTTGATCTCCCCATTCATGAAAGGCCCAATAAGCGCTGGCGTAGTTACTCCATTGCTTCGTGGCCGGATGGCAGTAATATATTTGAGTTAATCATTGTATTGGATAAAAGAGGATCGGGAACACCCTATCTTTTTGATGAAGTAAAAGCGGGAACTGAAATACCAGTGCGTGGACCACAGGGTGTTTTTATTTTGAAGGAGCCATTGGATGAAGATTTAATTTTGATTTGTACTGGTACTGGCATTGCTCCTTTCAGGGGTATGATACACCATATTAAGAACAACAACATTCCGCATAAAAACATTTACCTTGTTTTTGGCTGTCGCACAAAAAGCAGCTTGCTATATTTTGAAGAAATGCAGCGTCTGCAAACTGAAATTGCTGGCTTCCATTACATACCAACTTTGTCAAGAGAGCATTGGGAAGGCCAAACCGGCTATGTTCATGCTGTGTATGAATTATTAACGATTGATAAGCGGTCGGCAAAATTTTACCTGTGCGGTTGGAGGGGAATGATTGATGAAGCAAGAACAAAATTGACGGAAATGGGGTACGATAAGAAAGTGATTCACTTTGAAATTTACGGTTAATGGTTAAGTGGTTAGTAAGTTAAGGATGCGAAAGCGGGTTAAGTTAATATGATTAAAATCATTTAGACTTATGATGGGTGCAATATTGGTGGCGGGTTTTGGTATTGTTATTTTTTCTACCTTGCGACCATATTTATTTATAAAATAAATTGATTTTTTATGGGTTCAACTTCGATGATTGTCTTGATCTGTGCAGCATTGACCTTCTCTACTATTGCAGTCTTAATTGCTAAATTTGTTACCAAATACACCACCAATGCTCAAAAGGGACAGCCCTATGAATGTGGAATTCCAACACATGGTAAAACATGGACCCAGTTAAATGTGGGCTACTATTTATTCGCCCTTATCTTTTTAATTTTTGATGTGGAACTGGTATTCTTATTCCCTTGGGCAGTAGTAGCAAAAAAAGTTGGTTGGATGGCACTGGTAGAAATTGTTATTTTCTTTTTTATATTGTTTATGGGTTTTTTATATGCGCATAAAAAAGGTGCGTTGAAGTGGATGTAGCCCCCCTGCCCCCCAAGGGGGGTTCTGGGAAGAGACTGATAACTATAACAGCATTATATTGGCGTAAAGCCAAAGACAAAAAAATAGCAACTCTTTAAATGAATGAACAGTACTACAAATAATATTGATCTTTCTTCAATCCCCCCTTCGGGGGGCGGGGGGGCTTGGATTGATAATTATAACAGCATTATTTAAACAAAAAATGCCCACTATATAATAAATGAAAAGCACTTCAAATAATAACGATCTTTCTTCAATCCCCCCTTCGGGGGGTGGGGGGGCTGCTCCTTCTGATGGGGGTGTTCCTTTTCCCGGACAAATAACTGAAACACCCGGTGGTGGTATTGTGTTAAGTAAGCTGGATGATGTGATCAATTGG
Source organism: Ferruginibacter sp. (assembly GCA_041740215.1). Taxonomy (GTDB): domain Bacteria; phylum Bacteroidota; class Bacteroidia; order Chitinophagales; family Chitinophagaceae; genus Ferruginibacter. The sequence goes on along the minus strand of JBGSMI010000006.1, from coordinate 14,277 downwards.
GCACGGTCCAATTCTTTGTGGCCACTCACTTTTGCTACCAGTTGCTGCGGTATTGAATACATGGCGGTTGCAGGTGCCAAATACGATTTTTCGAGATTTGGATTTGAAGTAGCAAGAGCCTCACCAAGACAGGCAGATGTTATCATAATTGCGGGCACCATCGTAAATAAAATGGCGCCGGTTTTAAAAAGGTTATACGACCAGATGGGCGATCCAAAATATGTAATTGCAATGGGTGCCTGCGCCATCAGCGGCGGACCATTTTTCTACAATACGTATTCAGTAGTAAAAGGTGCAGACCATGTGATACCGGTTGATGTGTATGTTGCCGGTTGCCCGCCAAGACCAGAAGCGCTTTTGCATGCATTGATAAGTTTGCAGGAAAAAATTAAAATGGGATTAACGAGGGAACAGATAAAAGAAGGTTTGTAAACTTAATTATATAAACAGGTTAAGTAAAGTTGATAAGGTAAAGAAGATATTCAATTCATTTGTTTATCCATTATCCGAAAGTTAAATTATGACCAACGAAGAATTAAAAGCAACAATTACGGAACTTTTGCCACAGGCAAGTTTTGATGAAACCGGGCAATGGCTCACCATCAATGTTGAGCCTGCAGATTGGCGGACATTGGCAGAACAACTTCGCCAGGACAAATCGCTTTTATTCGACTTTGTTTTTTGTTTAACCTGTATTGATTGGAAAACACATCTTACCATGGTGTACCATTTAGATTCTACTAAATTTCGTCACAACATCGTTGTTAAATCAAAATTGACTGCAGTTGATCCTGCAATCCATACGGTGAGTGATATCTGGCAAACAGCTAATTTTCATGAAAGGGAGGTGTATGAAATGTTTGGTGTGAATTTTATCAATCATCCTGATTTGAGGTTATTGATTTTACCGGATGGATGGGAAGGAAAGAATCCATTGCTGAAGAATTTTGAAGATCCGATTAATATGATAAGATTGTAACCCCCATCCTCTAAAGGGGAGTAAGGCAGGGGCTTCATAATTTAAACAGTATTAAAATATTTAAAACTTTTTTTAATAATAAAACAATAGTCCCCCTTTAGGGGATAGGGGTATGGTTGAAGAAATAGGAAGAACAGTAGAAGGCGATATCATCATCAATGTAGGGCCGCAGCATCCTGCTACACATGGCGTGTTGCATCTGGTGATTACCATCAATGGGGAAACTGTTAAAAAAGTGGAACCTCATCTGGGATACATTCATCGCTCAATAGAAAAAATGAGCGAAAGCCTTACCTATCGACAGTTTATCTATGTTACCAGCAGGATGGATTATCTGTCTTCTCATATTAACAACCATGCTTGTGCCCTTTGCGTAGAAAAAGGTTTGCAGGTAGAAGTGCCCGCCCGTGCACAGGTTATCCGGGTGTTGATGGATGAGCTTACGAGGATTGCTTCGCATGAATTGTGGTGGGGTGCAATGGCGATGGATCTGGGTGCATTCACACCGTTCTTTCATGCCTTCAGGGAAAGAGAAAAGATCAACGATATTATGGAAGATACCTGCGGTGCAAGACTTACCATGAACTACATGGTGCCAGGTGGCGTAATGCAGGATATTCATCCCGACTTTCAAAAAAAGGTAAAAGAATTCATAACACTTTTCAAATTAAAAATTGGTGAGTATGATGAATTGGTAACCGGTAATATCATCTTCCAAAACAGGATGAAAGGCGTAGGCTATTTATCTGCAGAGGATGCCATTTCTTTCGGGGTAACCGGGCCACCTTTAAGGGGCAGCGGTATATCATGTGATGTTCGCAAAACGTATCCCTACGAAATTTACGACAAGCTGGAGTTTGATGAAGTACTGGAAACTGCAGGCGATTCATTTGCCAGATACATGGTGCGGATACGGGAAATGAGTCAATCCATTAGAATCATAGAACAACTGATCGATAATATTCCGGAAGGCGATTTTCAGGCAAAAACAAAAGCCGTTTTGAAATTACCGAAAGGAGATTTTTACCAACGGGTAGAAACCGCAAGAGGAGAGTTTGGCGTGTACATCGTAAGCGAAGGCGGTACTACACCTTATAGAATTAAATATCGTTCTCCGGGTTTTTCCAATCTTTCTGCAATTGACCATATGGCAAGAGGCAGTAAGCTGGGCGACCTGGTAGCAATGATGGGAACATTGGATTTAGTGATACCGGATATTGACAGGTAAAACTCCCTGGCCCCCTGAAGGGGAATAAGAAAGCAGCAAATGTGTGATTGGAAAGGTTTTATTATTGGAAGAACAAAACTTATAAAAGTCGAATGAATAAAATAACCAATTATAAAAACTCGTCAAAAAATCCCCCCTTGGGGGGTGGGGGGGCTACTTTATGTTAAGCTTTTCAAACTTATCGGAAATAATAGATACCTGGTTAAGAGGCATCTTCAATCCTACCTGGACATTGGTCATTGAAATGGTAATTGTTGGTGTTTGCGTAATTGGCTTGTTTGCCGCATTGGGCCTGGTGTTGGTATTGATGGAAAGAAGGGTTGCTGCATGGATACAGATTCGGCTTGGGCCAAATAGAGTGGGTCCTGGTGGAATGTTGCAATCGTTGGCCGATACCGTAAAGCTGTTGGTGAAGGAGGGGATGACACCCGATGGTTCGGATAAATTCTTATTCAATCTGGCACCTTTTATTGCAATGATGGTGGCGATGCTATTGATGGCTCCGATCGCTTTTGCAAGCAATTTTCAAATGTGGGATATGAATATCGGGGTGTTGTATATCTCGGCTATTTCTTCCATTATGGTGATTAGTATTTTAATGGCAGGCTGGGCCAGTAACAATAAATATTCATTGATGGGTGCCATGCGAAGTGGCGCACAAATCGTGAGTTACGAATTATCAGCAGGCTTATCGATTTTAACCATTGTCGTTTTATCCGGCACCTTGAATCTGAATGAAATCATTCAATCGCAGGCAGATGGCTGGTGGATTTTTAAAGGACATATTCCCGTGATCATTGCCTTTGTAATTTTCATCATTGCGGTAACTGCAGAAACCAACCGGGCACCCTTTGATTTGGCCGAAGCCGAATCGGAGCTGACCGCCGGTTTTCATACAGAATATTCAGGAATGAAATTCGCCCTGTTCTTTTTAGCAGAATATATCAATGTGTTTATTGTTTGCGCCATCGGTGCCACTTTATTCCTGGGTGGATGGATGCCTTTTCATATCGGGCATTGGGAATCATTCAATCATATCATGGATTACATTCCTTCGAGTATTTGGTTTTTTGGTAAAACATTTTTCCTGATCTTTTTAATCATGTGGTTCAGGTGGACATTTCCAAGATTGCGTATTGATCAACTGCTAAACCTGGAGTGGAAATATTTATTGCCCATTAGTATGTTCAATATTTTATTGGTTACGTTGATTGCAATTATGGGGTGGCATTTTTAACCCCCATTCCCTGAAGGGGAGAAAAGGCAGAAGCCCCCGGCCCGAAAGGGGAGAAAAATGCAGAAGCCCCCGGCCCTTGAAGGAGAGGAAATGCAGAAGCCCCCGGCCCGAAATGGGAGAAAAAATGCAGTAACTTTTAGATTGGTATGTTAATGAAATATTGAATATTATAAAATTAAAACAGGCACTTTAAACAATGAATAGCAATGCAAATTATAAAGACTCTTCTTCAATCCCCCCTTCGGACGGCGGGGGGGCTTCTTCTTCGGGAGGGCAGAGGGCTCCTTTTATTATCACCTATCTCAAAGACGTTTTCTTTGGCGTAAAATCACTGCTGGTTGGGCTGAAGCGCACGCTTTATTATTTTACACATCACAAAGAAATCATTACGGAGCAGTACCCGGATAATAGGGATACGCTTGTGTTAGCCGAAAGATTTAAGGGGGAAGTGGTGATGAGCCATGATGCCAATAACGAACATGCCTGTACCGGTTGTACAGCTTGTGAACTGGCTTGTCCGAATGCAACGATTAAGATCATCACCAAGTTTGATATTTCGCCGGAAGGGAAAAAGAAAAAAGCGATTGACAAATTTGTTTATCATCTGGAGCTCTGTACGATGTGTAACTTATGTATAGTAGCCTGCCCCACAGATGCAATTAAAATGGCGCAAACTTTTGAACACAGCGTTTATAACAGAGCCGATTTAACAAAGACATTGAATAAGCCGGGATCGAAAATTCGAGAGGGGGTAGAGTAAGAATGGCTGGTGTCTGATATTGATGTCTGGTGTCTGATTTTTTGATGTCTGATTTTGATGTCTGGTGTCTGATTTTTTGATGTCTGATTTTGTTCAAATTGTTAGTTTGTTGTTTGGTGGTGGTTCTTGGTTTTTCATGAATGAATGAATGAATAAAAAAAACAGCTTTTAAATGAAACTGTACAAAAGCCCTGAAAGGGCGCCATAAATCAGCACAGGGCAACGCCCTGTGTCAAGATAAAGATAAATTGACCAGCCCTGAAAGGGCGAAATATAAAAGCATAGGGCAACGCCCTATGAAAAAATAAAAATGCAAACAAAGCCCTGAAAGGGCGAAATAAAAAATTACACAATAACAAATAATGTGGGTAAAGATCCACTTAGGTATGCGGTACAAGTGAGTGACACAACGATGATGACCAAAGAAATTTAGCTGGTTCAATAAAAATGCTTTTTTGCTTTGACACGATAAATAATAATACTGGAAATAATAACCCTTAAATGAGCGGATCAACCATTATATTCTATATGCTTGCCGCACTTACCTTAGTGAGTGGAGTGCTTGCAGTTACTACCCGGCAAATATTTCGTGCAGCTATTTTCCTGCTTTTTTCTTTAATTGGAATTGCCGGTCTTTACTTTTGGATGCAATACGATTTTGTAGCAGCAGTGCAAATTGTTGTTTATGTTGGCGGCATCACCGTCCTAATTATCTTCTCCATTTTTTTAACCCAGCAGGCAGGCGATTTATTACCCAAGCCAAAAATTGGCCGACAGATATTTTCAGCGCTGGCAGCCTTTTGCGGCTTTTCTTTAACCATGTTGCAACTATATCAACATAAATTTATTGGTACTTCGGAGGAGCCACTTTTGCCAACCGTTTCAAATATTGGTGACCGTATGCTGGGCGTGGAGGCCAATGGTTTTGCATTGCCTTTTGAAGTAGTGAGTGTTTTATTACTGGCTGCAATGATTGGTTGTATTGTAATTGCTTTACGTTCTAAACCCGCAACAACATGATGGAACCCGGATTATATCATTTGCTATTTATTAGTGCCGCACTTTTTTTCATTGGGATATTTGGTTTTTTTACCAGGAGAAATCTGATCACGATGTTGATGAGTATTGAACTGGTGTTGAACAGTGTAAACCTGAACTTTATTGCATTCAATAAATATTTATGGCCCAATAAAATGGACGGCTTATTTTTCTCAATTTTTGTGATCGCCATTGCAGCAGCCGAAGCGGCAGTAGCCATTGCCATCATCATCAATTTATACAGAACTCACCATTCCATTGATGTGGAAAGTACAGAAGAATTGAAATTTTAAAAGTTGATTTCATGGCTTACCTAAGTAAGCTTGATGGAGAACACTTACTATATTATTATGAATGATTTGTTACAATTTACAATACTCCAGGTTCTTCCTTCAGGAAAGAGTTTAGGATGGGCGTTATTGCTGATTCCGTTGTTGCCACTGGCAGGGTTTTTATTGTTGGGCATATTTGGCCGAAAGCATATTGGCAATGTATCCGGTGTTGTCGGTACTACACTTTTATTGGCGTCAACTGCTTTGGCATTGTACACAGCTTATGGCTATTTCTTCGACTTTGGAAAAGTGGACGGTGTGTATCAAAAGTTAGTTCCATTAAAATATACCTGGCTACAATTTTCACCGGGCGTTTCTATTGATATGGGAATCATTCTTGACCCTATATCGGTGATGATGCTGGTGGTGGTTACATTTATTTCTTTAATGGTGCACATTTATAGTTTGGGCTACATGAAGGGTGAAGAAAGATTCCCTACTTATTATGCATTTCTTGGGCTCTTTACATTTTCAATGTTAGGGTTGGTCATGTCTTCCAATATTTTTCAACTGTATATTTTCTGGGAGCTGGTAGGTGTTTCTTCTTTCTTATTGATTGGGTATTACTACGACAAACCGAGCGCTGTGGCGGCTTGTAAAAAGGCATTTATCGTAACCCGCTTTGCAGATCTTGGTTTTCTAATTGGCATATTAACGCTTTCATTTTACGCAGGCACCTTAGATTTTGGTGAACTGATACAACGATTGACAACTACTGCAGCACCGGAATTTCGGGCTATTACAGCAGCTTCTTTCATGGGCGTATCGGCATTAACCTGGGCATTGGTTTTAGTGTTTATAGGTGGTGCCGGTAAAAGCGCCATGTTCCCGCTGCATATTTGGTTGCCTGATGCAATGGAAGGCCCGACTCCGGTTTCAGCATTGATACATGCGGCAACGATGGTGGTTGCGGGTGTATTTTTAGTAGCAAGATTGTTTCCTGTTTTTAGTATGTCGGCACCGGCTTTGGATGTAGTTATGTATGTTGGTATTACCTCCGCTTTATTTGCTGCGGTTATCGCCTGTACACAAACGGATATCAAAAGAGTGCTGGCATATTCAACCATGTCGCAAATTGGTTTTATGATGTTTGCATTGGGTGTGTCGGGCAATGGTGGCGAGAGTGGCCTGGGCTTTACAGCTTCCATGTTTCACCTGTTTACACATGCTATGTTTAAAGCTTTGTTGTTCCTTGGTGCAGGTTCGGTAATACATTTTATTCATAGCAATGAAATGAAAGACATGGGCGGACTTAGAAAATATTTACCCATTACTCATATCACGTTTTTAATTGCCTGCCTGGCAATTTCCGGCGTACCACCGTTTGCAGGGTTCTTTAGTAAAGAGGAAATTTTATTGGCTACTTATCATCACAATGTGGTGATTTACTACATCGCTCTAGTTACATCCGGATTAACTGCTTTTTACATGTTCCGTTTGTACTTCCGCATCTTTTGGAACCGGGGTGCAATTGTGCATGGCGAGCATCATGGCGAAGGTGGTTTTGTAATGATGATGCCGCTGGTATTGCTTGCAGTTGGTGCTGCACTGGCAGGCTTTATTCACTTTGGGAATTTTGTAAGCTCAGATGGCAAACCATTGAAGTCTGTATTTCACCTGCAGTTTTCTATTGCGCCGGTTGCATTGGGTTTAGTAGGCATAGCGGCCGCTACCTGGTTGTACATGAAGCAAAGCAATAAGTCGGAATCGATTGCCAAAGCATTGAATGGATTTTACAAAGCAGCTTACCATAAATTTTATATAGACGAACTGTACCTGTTTGTTACAAAGAAAATAATATTCAATTTAATAGGAAGGCCAGCCGCTTGGTTTGATAAAAACGTGGTGAATGGACTGGTTAATTTAACAGGAGATAGCACGCTGGGTTTGTCAGGAAGAATAAAAGGTTTTCAGTCGGGTAAGGTACAGCAATATGCCATTTACTTTTTAGCGGGAGTAATTGGCCTGGCAGTGCTGTTTATTTATATATGGCACCCGCTCTAACTCCCCCAAAAGGGGAGAATAGGCAGCGAATGAATTGGAGATTTTAATAAAACGATAGAAAGGCAAAGGGAAGAAAGTTTCCATTTGAAAAATGATATTTAAACCTGCAAAGTTTGGCTTCCTTTCTTTGGAGAAGGTGGAGTTGAGGCTTTTGAAACATTATAAGATTATTTAGAAACGAATACATGAACTTAACATTACTAATATTACTTCCGTTGCTGACAGCAGTTGCCATACTGCTGATGCGGAATGCAACGCAGGTGAAGTGGACCGCATTGATTGGTTCGGCTGCCCAATTTGTATTTGCCTTCGTTTTATTATTTGCTTTCCGAAATGCAAGGGCAGGAGGCAACGAAGCTCAAATGCTGTTCGAATTAAAATACGACTGGTTTCCCGCCTGGCATATTGCTTTTCATTTAGGTGTAGATGGTATTTCGGTTGCAATGATCCTGCTGACTTCTTTTGTAGTGATTGCCGGTGTGCTGGTTTCATGGAATGTAACCAAAATGACGAAGGAGTTTTTCTTCCTGCTCATCCTGTTAAGTATGGGTGCTTACGGATTCTTTATTTCACTTGATTTGTTCATCCTTTTCTTCTTCCTTGAAATTGCGGTAATACCAAAATATTTGCTGATTGGTGTTTGGGGAAGTGGTAAAAAAGAATACGCAGCCAATAAATTGGCGCTGATGTTAATGGGCGGATCGGCATTGGTGTTAGTGGGTATGCTGGGCATCTACTTCGGTGGTACTGAAAGAACCTTCGATCTGATGACGCTCTCTCAATTACATATTCCGGTGGCTGTTCAAAAAATTTGTTTCCCGTTATTATTTGTTGGATTCGGCGTTTTCACCGCCTTATTTCCTTTTCATACCTGGGTACCAGATGGTCACTCTTCAGCACCTACCGCAGGGTCAATGTTTCTGGCCGGCATCTCCATGAAATTAGGCGGCTATGGTTGCTTAAGAGTGGCAACTTATATCATGCCTGACGGTGCTAAAGAATATGCCAACATCATTATCGTACTTTCTACCATTGCAATTTTATATGGTGCCTTCGCTACCATGATGCAGAAGGATTTAAAATACATCAATGCCTATTCATCGGTAAGCCATTGTGGATTTGTTTTGTTAGGAATTGGCATGCTTACGAAAACAGCGATGACTGGTGCAGTAATGCAAATGGTTTCGCATGGTTTAATGACGGCCCTTTTCTTCGCCGTGATTGGAATGATTTACGAACGTACCCATACCAGGCAGGTAAATGAAATGGGGGGGCTGTTGAAAGTAATGCCTTTTATTACAACAGTATTATTTATAGTAGGACTTTGTTCTTTGGGTTTGCCGGGGTTGAGTGGTTTTGTAGCAGAGATGACCATCTTTATGGGCTCATGGCAAAATCCGGATCCGTTTCATCGCATTGCAACCATTGCAGCCTGTATGTCGATTGTGGTGACGGCGGTTTATATTTTAAGGGCCATTGGCAAAACAGCCATGGGGCCGTTGAAAGCAGAATTCAATAATTTAGATGATGCCAAATGGAATGAAAAATTAGCAGCCATTATTTTGATTGGAGGAATTGTAGCCATTGGTATAGCACCATTTTGGTTAAACGATCTGGTAAGTCCTGCAACAGAGATTATCATGAAAAAGCTGGCTGCAGTGCATGTTGGAATGTAATAAGACCATGGTTATTTTTAAATAAAGCTCCACAGTGATTTATTGAATTTGGAGCACACATTTTAAATTGTATGTTAAACGACTTTTTAATATTAATGAAATCTGAGTTGGTGATTGCCTTCATCATCTTCTTGCTGTTATTTATAAAAGTAGGAACAGAGATGACAAACGATCGCCTGTTGTCTCTCGTGCAAATATTATTGCTGGCAAATTTTATTTACAGTTTTTTCTTCATTGCAGAAGGTGATTTGTTTGGTGGTCTTTTTACCACCAACACATTAATGACTTTTCAGAAAAGTATTTTAAGCCTGGCTGTTTATTTAATTTCTTTATTGTTTTCAGATTGGTTGAAGAAGAGTGAACATATGCTGGAGTTTTTTATGTTGATGTTGTCTGCAGTGTTGGGCATGTTCTTTATGATTTCGAGCGGAAGTTTATTGATGTTCTTTTTAGCATTGGAATTATCAACCATACCGGTTGCCGCAATGGCCAACTTCGATCTGGAGAAAAAAATAGCTTCCGAGGCTTCAATGAAAATGATACTATCATCGGCATTTTCTTCCGGTATTTTATTGTTTGGTATTTCAATGATTTATGGTATAACAGGTTCTATCAATTTTGCAGAAATACCAGCGTTGCTGGATGGCAGTCCGTTACAGATTTTAGCCTTTGTATTTTTATTTACCGCCTTTGCTTTTAAATTATCCATCGTTCCGTTTCATTTGTGGACAGCCGATGTGTATGAAGGAGCACCTGTAGCAGTAACCTCTTTCTTGTCTGTTGTTTCAAAAGGTTCCATTGCATTTATATTACTCACTACTTTGTACAAGACATTTGCACCCATGCACGAAATCTGGTACAACATGGTGATATTGCTTTCAATTGTTACGATGATCGTTGGAAATCTATTTGCCTTGCGTCAGCAAAATATCAAACGCTTCCTTGCATTTTCATCCATTGCGCAGGTCGGTTTTATCCTGGTAGGTCTTAGCAGCAATTCAATAGAAGGCAGTTCTTCAGTTGTATATTTTGTATTGATTTATGTATTCTCTAACCTTGCTGCATTCGGTGTGGCCGGGGCCATATCGCAACAAACCGGTAAAGAGCGCATTGATGATTTTAAAGGACTGTATCAAACCAATCCGTTCATCAGTTGGATATTGGCACTGGCTTTATTTTCGCTGGCGGGTATTCCGCCAACCGCAGGCTTCTTTGGTAAATTATTTTTAATAACTGCCGGTGCGTCAAAAGGAAATTACCTTTTCATCACCATTGCAGCATTGAACCTGATAGTTTCTTTGTATTATTATTTACGGGTGATCAGGTCGGTGTTTATGGATAAAAACGAACAACCGATTGAAATAATATATTTAAATCCTTCGGCCAAACTGGGGATGATTATTTGCGGGGCAGGCATTGTGCTGGTTGGATTATTGAGTTGGGTTTACGATTATATTACTACACTTATCATGTAATAAAAAGGGATTATGGCGATCAATAAAAATCACGAATTTGAAGAACTGGACGGTGTAAAATGTGGCATCGTGGAAAAGAATGCACCACCCGGAAGAGTTCAGTTCCTAAAAAAATTATTAGAGTTCAATAAATTCACGGTTGTGGTAGTGCCATCACCTCCACCTAAGGTTGCACCAGCACCTGTAGTAAAAGCAGTAGAAGGTGCCGAACCGCCGCCACCTCCTCCGCCACCACCACCTGCACCAGAAACATATACTGTAGGTGTAACAGATTACACCTTCAATGCCATCAATGCAATATTTGGGAGATCGCTGTTTACTCCGGATAAGCATGTGGTAACCCAGGCTTACTGGTTGCAAAAAGAAAGCACCAGTAATGATGAAGTGCCTTACTATGAATTTGGGAAAGGCTAGTTCACACTTTGACAAGTTGGGGTCATTGCCCGGCACAAATTATAGTGGTTAGATTCAATTTGTAATTTGCCAGTCTCATCCAACGCACCGGTAGCGTTTGAGCTGGCGTTCGCTTGTTTTGCGTTTATGTTCAGGAAACGAAATAGCGACTCAACCTTATTAGCGCTGGTGGTATGTAATAGTTTAAGGCAGGGGCTATTCTAATCCTATCATTTCTTGTGGCGATACTACACAAGCTACTATCACATTATTGCTAATAATTGCAACCAAAGTATTTTCCATATTTTATGTCAACTATTGGTGAGTTATTCAATACTTTTCGTTTCTTTAGTGGTATCAGTTTGAATTCAAAAATTTTCGTGCCAAATAACGCTCATTTATCCTAAACCCATTTATAAATCCGTATGAAAAAAATATGCCTGACAGCAGCCTGCTGCGTTTACACCCTTCTTTCTTTTGCACAGGAATTTACATCTTTTGGCATTGCTACTGCGGACGAGATTAACTTAAAACAATGTTCTTTTGATATGGAGGCCAATGCCGTAGTCCTGAGGCATGAGGCCTTCTCCAATTATAATGACCAGGGTCATCTGATCACAACACATCATGTACGCATAAAAATTTTGAAAGAGAAGGGGTTTTCAGCAGCCGATATATCTATTCCATTTTATAGGAAAGATAATTTTGAAGTGATATCACGTGTAGAAGGATTGACCATTAATGTTGGAAGTGACGGACAGCAAATCAGTACGAAATTAGAAAGGAAATCGGTATTTACACAAAAGATGAATGAACGAATTGGAGAGGTGGTTTTTGCTTTTCCAGCCATAAGTGTTGGTAGTATTATTGACTACAAATATGAAAGTGAAATGAAAAACTATGGCGGACTTCAGGATTGGGAATTTCAGGATCGGCTACCTGTGTTGGTTAGTAAGTACTCGCTGATAATTTTACCAAATGTTTCGTTTGCTTACCGGATCAATAAAACACTTGACATTCCCATTGCAATAAAGAAGGAAGCTTTTTCAGGCGGTATAAATTTTGAAATGAAGAATATTCCCGGATTAGGTGATGAACCGTTTATGGATGCCCGCAAAGACTACCTGCAGCGTATCATCTTTCAGTTAAGTAATTTCAGCCAGGGCGGCAATGCCAGTAACTATATGACTTCCTGGGATGAGGTATCAAAGGAGTTGAGCGCCTCACCTGATTTTGGTCGCCAGCTTGAAAAAAGTATTGCAGGAACCGAAGATTTTATGAAACAGGTGAAACTGTTGCCTTCATCCGAAGAAAAAATGAAGGCCATCTTCAATTATGTACGCAGTAATTTGGTATGGAATGGTCTTTACAGTAAGTATGCAGTAGAGGGAGTAAAGGGTGCATGGGCAAAGAAAAGTGGCTCCAGTGGAGATATCAATTTACTATTGGTCAACCTATTAAAAGAGGCCTCATTGGAGGCTTATCCAATGCTGGTGAGTGAACGGTTTCATGGAAAGGTAAATGCAGACTATCCTTTTATAGACCAGTTCAATTCGGTATTGGCTTATGTGCCCATTAACAATAAAAAGTATTACCTGGATGCAACAGATAAAACTATTCCGGCCCATGTTACGCCTTTCAATATTTTGAATACAACTGCGTTTATCGTAAACCGCAAGGCAGGTGGATTAACGGATATAACGAATGATACCGTTCAATATAAAGAATTTATTTCTGTTAATTTAGTGTTGGCTAATAATGGTACAATCGGAGGTGAGGTAAACGTTCAAAGCAGGGACTACGCCAGGATAAAAAAGTTAGCGGATTATAAATCGGACAAAGAATTGTTTATTAAAAAGCACTTCATTGTTGATGGCACCAATTTTACTGCAAAGGATATGCTGGTGACTAATATGGAAAACGATTCTTTGTCGTTGCAACAGCACTGTAATTTATCGGGATCGCTCAATACTAGCGGCGATTATACATTTTTGCCATTGAATCTTTTCGCAGGTTTTGATTACAACCCTTTCTTAAGCAACAGCCGTTTTTCTAATATTAATTTTGGATACAAGCGGACTATCAACTTAAATATTTCAGTCTTGCTTCCTGCCAGTTATACCGTAGATGAACTACCCAAATCTATCAAAATGGTTACTCCCGATAAAGACATTACATTCATCAGGCAAATAGAATTGGATAAGGAGCTAAATACCATCCGGTGTTTGTTTTTGATTGAGTTTAAAAAAAGTCTTTATGAAGCGGAAACCTATCCTATGATCAGGGATGTGTATCAGAAAATGTTTGAGTTCTTAAAGGAGCCGGTGGTGCTAATAAAGAAAGGGTAGGTTTAATTAAAACACAAAGGAATACCCTTTTCCTTTGGAGCCGGGTTTATCCAGTGATTGGAATTTTTCAATTTCCATTATTAGATATTTTGAATATTGGCTCAGCATAAATTCTCGAAAGATGGTGATGTTCTCTTTTTGGCGGGTTTGTTGAAGTGCATCAAAGTAGGCGGCCTTGTCTTCTTTAAAAACGATGCTTATGGGCAGATTGAAAAATTCCTGCAAAAAATTCATCAACAGTCTGCTGGTTCTTCCATTGCCATCATAAAACGGGTGAATGGTTACCTGGTCAAAATGAGCATCAAAGCAAACAGCTAGTTTATCGGGTATTGTTATTGAAGCAGCGGTTTTTTCAAGAATGCCTTGGCAAAGTTTATTTACCAGGTCTTCTACCTTTTGGTAGCTAACAAAATAAGTACTTCCGGCGCTCACATTTCCTTTTCTAAAAACACCTTTGCTGGCATCTAACTCGCCAAATACAGTTTGGTAAATACTGCCTGTTTGTTTCATTACCGCAGCATTAATGGCTTGTATAAAATCAGGTGCAACAGCAGCTTTTTCATGTGCTTTTTTAATTACAAATTGCAAGGCATTAAAATGATCCTGCACCATCAGGCTATGAAGCAGCGGCTTGCCTGCGGGTGTAATGCCTTCGTCTAACAACAGTCGTGTTTCTGTTTCTGTTAGTGTACTCCCTTCAATGGTTGTTGAATGGTGCGTAATGGCGTATCCATTAAATTTATCAAAGTCGATAATGGCAGACAAATTCAGCGATTGAAATTTTTCAACTAACGATATGATGGGTTG
>JBGSMI010000440.1:0-6886 GCA_041740215.1 Ferruginibacter sp. | reverse complement strand
TTAACCTATATTAATCATATTACATGTCATTCTGATAGTAATAAATTATGGTTAGCAGGAAGTGGTGGGATTTTAAGTTATGAAATAAAAAAAGACACAATTGCCAAAGTTATTAATTCTTCAACCAATGGCATGGACAATAATATTTCCAGCATTCATCAAAAAGATGATGGTAAAATATTTATTATAACCACTAGAGATCAACTTTTTGAGTGGGATGTAAAAAGAAATAAAATTTTGCCTATAAACTTAGAAAAAGGATGGTGGGCAGAAAACTTTTTAAATAGAAGTCGTATTGCTGTAGATGAAAATGGAAAATGGTGGGGTACGTTCAGGTATGGATTAATCAAATTCAATACAAGCACCTTTTTTTCATTGGCTGAATTAAATTCCCCTGATATACATGAAATAGAAATCAATTATTCCCCAATCAATTACCATCCCGCAGCATTCAGAACAAATCCCCTTGAACTCAAACATTCTGAAAGTCCACTTACCATGGTGTGTTCCAGTATATATAATAATAAGGTAGAGTTTAAATTAGAAGGATTGGAAAATACATGGCATATTGGCGAACGAGCCACCTATACCAATTTACGTGAAGGAAATTATACATTTAAGGTACGAACAGTGGATGAAGTGGGCAATTCTTCTCCTGAAAGAATAATGATGGTAAAAGTATTACCGCCCTGGTGGCGAACATGGTGGTTCCGAATTTTAGCATCTTTGCTCATTTCAACAGGACTATACTTTTTTATTAGAAAATCAATTGAAAACATTCAAAAAGAAAATGAGTATAAAATAAAGCTTGCCAACAGTGAACTTACTGCTATACGCAGCCAAATGAATCCTCATTTTATTTTTAATTGCATGACAGCAATTGATGGACTTATAGCAACCCAACAAAACCTTAAAGCATCAGAGTATTTAGGGAAATTTTCAAAACTTGTAAGACAGGTTTTACAGCTTTCCGAAAAGCAGCTAATCAGCTTGGGTGATGAATTGGATACACTGAAACTTTATTTGCAACTGGAACAATTGCGTACTCAAGACTTTACTTATGAATTTAAAGTGGAAGAAAACTTATTGGAAGAAATAGAAATTCCGCCACTTTTACTTCAGCCAATTGTTGAAAACGCAATATTACATGGGCTTAAAACCGCCACTCATGACCATAAAAAGATAATTATAAGTGCAAATAAAATTGAAAATAAAATACAATTTGAAATTGAAGACAATGGTATTGGCCGGCAACAATCTACCATCAATAATTTACAAAGAAATAATCATAAAAGTATGGGAGGGAAACTAACAAAAGATAGGTTGCAAATAATGGAACAACTACTAAACATAGAAACAAATCTTACGTATAAGGATTTACATGATGATCTTGAAAATGCCACAGGAACAAAAGTAATATTAACCTTAACTTCGAAATCTTAATAAATATGAAAATAACAGCACTAATCATAGATGATGAAGAATATTGCATAGATTCTTTAAAAGCAAAATTAACTAACCATACAAATGAGATACAATTACTGGATAGTGTTAGTAAACCGGAATACATGCTTTCAGCTATTACAAAATATGATCCGCAAGTTATTTTTCTGGATATAAATTTAGGACCTTTTACTGGCTTCGATCTTATAGAAAAACTTATACCCCCCCTACCTAAAATTGTATTTACTACCGCCTACGATCAATATGCTATCAAGGCATTTAAATACAACGCTATCGATTATTTACTTAAACCCATTAATGCTGATGACCTGGCAAAAACTATTCAAAAACTAAAAAGTACCGAAAGTTCCTGGCCGGATATACAACAAATGGAACAAACCATCCTGAAGCTAAAAACGAAAACAAGCAGGTTTCAAAAACTGGCACTACCCACCCTGCATGGCTTTGAACTGATAGATATTGACGACCTGATAAGGCTGGAAGCCGCGAGTAATTACACCCATTTTTACATGAAAGATAGCAAAAAAATAACCATCAGTAAAACCCTAAAAGAGTATGAAGAACTTCTTGACACAGAAGGGTTTACCCGGATCCATCAAAGCCACATGGTGAATATGCGCTATATTAAAAATATGGTGAAAGGAAAAACAGCTACTATTACCTTACATGATGGTACGGTACTCGATATTGGTGCTACAAGGAGAGATAGCTTTATGGAAAGATTTAAAGTGTTTTATAAGGTGGGGTAGTAAGTATTATTTTATAATTCATAGTAATGCCATCAGAGGTACCTCAAATATATCGTCTTTTTAATTTTGACAATTAATCAGGTAGTGTTGTGTTTATTTGGGTAAAGGGTGCCTCTAAAAACCCCTTAGACAAGGCTTGCCTATTACATAACGCTGTATCAGGGGCTTTTAGAGAAGCCCTTAAACTACTTTTATAATCAGATATCTCATATCTATGAATCGATTACATAGCCTCCTCTTTTGCAATTCCTAATTTTTCCGAACAAAACTCACTTATTAATTTTCTTAGGTAAATTTCTTTTCTTCTATAGTTTCAGCATTTTTTATTTCAGAATTATTTAACCCCAATTCCATACATTCATCCTGTAACTACCCGGAATTTTCAGCAATTTCATGCATTAGTCTAATATCGAATGGGTTGATTAATTCAACGCCAGCAATATTTTGTTCTAAGCTCATTTTTTTGCTACAAAAACAAAATTTACAGAAAATGAAGGTAAAAACTCAAAGTTTTGAAAAGTTGTTCTTTTATACAAGAATATCCTTCCACAGGAGTTTTAAAATTCCATTCAGCATTTAGCACTTCTATTTATTGGGCTGAAAACATTTATTGGATCGTTCTGCCCGTGACAGTGATGAACCTTGAGGCACTTCCTTTAAATCCCCTTTTAAGGGGATTGTATGCCCTGCCATACCTTGTACTTTTGATGTTCTTAAATGTACGATTATGATAGGCTATTATTTTCAGTTATGTCAACGTTCAAAGATAATGATTGCCTGCCTGCTTTTGGCTGGTCTTTGTAACAGCGCAGAAGCCCAACTTTTAAAAAAGCTGGGGGACAAAGCCAAAAATGCAGCTGAAAAAATGATTGGGGATAAGGAAACCACCAAACCACCAGAAAAAAAGGAAAATCCGGCCCCAACAGTTATAGAAAAGAAATCCAATTTAGACCTCTATGGCAACTACGATTTCATACCGGGGGATTCCATATTGTTTCAAGACGATCTTGAAGGGGAAGATACCAACGAAATACCCTCCCGATGGATTTTAGCAAGCGGACGTGCAGAGATTATTAACAAGGATGGGGAAAATCTGATAGCGGCAAGAGCGGGTACCACGCTGCGACCAAGAATGAAAGATAGGGTCTATTTGCCCAAACGATTTACTGTGGAGTTTGATATAAAATACATCAGCTATGCCTGGCAATACGGAAGGCATATTTCTGTTTTTTTCGCAAATCCTGCATTAGACAGCAATCGGGATGCCGGTCAGTTTGGTTCGCAAAGACTACAGGTATGGGCAAGCGGGGATGCTGCCTTTGGAAATGCCACCGGAAAATGGCCGGAAGACATGCGTAATGAAAAAGTAGACAAGGTGCTGAAAGACTGGAAGCATGTAGCAATCAGTGTGAATGAAAACAGTTTAAAAGTGTACATCAACCAATACCGCATCCTGAATGCACAACTGGAATTTGCGAAGCCTTCCTCCTTATTGTTTACCATAGAAAATGATTATGATGCACCGATTCTGATCAGGAATTTCAGAATTCTTGCAGGCAGTAAATCGCCCGCTAAACAAATTACTACAGAAAATATGTTTATTGCACGGGGTATTCAATTTCAAAAAGCCTCCGCCGTATTGCTACCGGAAAGTATGGGTGAACTGAACAGGCTGATAAATATGATGAAGGAAAATCCTGCCTTGAAGTTTGAGATAGGAGGACACACAAGCGCAGAAACCGGTGGCAATTCGGAGGCCAATCAGTTACTAAGTGAAGAACGCGCAAAAGCAGTACGGGAAAAAATGATTGATCTTGGAATTGCGGGAAACAGACTTAAAGCCACAGGTTACGGACAAACAAAACCAATAGCTGATAACACTACCCCTGATGGCAGAGCCACCAACAGAAGGGTTGAATTTGTAAAACAAAATTAGCAGGGGTACACTCCGGAAGGACTAAAGGCTGATCTGATAAACATCTGTAGCATTGCGTTCAATGTCCTTTAGAAAAAAACCATCCTGCCCCGGGATATCCTCCCACAAATGGAATTTTTTGCAGTCTTCGGGTAAACCGGTAAACAAAAGACTGAACAAATGCTCGGCGCCTATTGGCAAATGCAACCATTCAGGAGAAAGACAGATATTATTAGCGGCTACCAACCGGCCGCGCTTTCCTCCCTGTTCCGGTAATAAAAAGGTGGTTGGCCAGATTCTGATCTTATTTCCGTACTCCTTTGATTGATAGCGAATGTGGAGCGTTACCTGAGCCTCCTCAAACCGCAAGGCTGCAAGGCTGTGCCTTACAGATTCAGTAATCTCAATAAACGGTAGTATTATATCGGTCATTTCCTGTTCAACTATCTTATGAATCTTCCAAACATTTAATCAACTGCTACACCACACCGTGCAATAACGCATAACATGCAGAACTTATTTGACAAGAAAAAAAATCTGTATATAAATTTTGCAGACCCGGAATAAGATTTATTTCTGAAAAAACCGATTACCACATTACTAATCTACTTTAATCATTTTCTGAACGGATTGTTGCTCCCCAACGGTAAAATGGAGGAAATAAACACCTGATTTTAAAACCGGTAAAGTTTGATTGAGGGCAGGCGTAAGTCCGCTGAATTGTCCGCGGTAACTTGTAACGACCATCCCCTGCACATTGACCAACTTAACCGAAATCTCCGTTTGCATCGGGTAAGCTGCAATCACCTGAACAGCATCCTTTACCGGATTGGGATAAATACGCAAAGAAGTTGTACTAAGCTCTGCTGCTACAAACACCTGTGGACTGTAAACAAAGCGACCGTCGGTATCTGTTTGTTTTAAACGGTACCATCCTGCTTTGGAATCTATTATTAAACCTTGATATACTTTTGTTTGCGCAGCAAAACCAGCAGCATTCCGGGTAAGTACTGTTGCAAATACCTGCCCGTTGTAGCTGCGCTCTACGTCAAACCGCAGGCTGTTTTGCTCCGAAGCAGTTTCCCAGCCTAAACGCACTTCACTTCCCACACGGGTTGCGTCAAACCGAACGAGTGATACCGGTAGTGGAATGTTGCGGTCGGCGAGTGTCCAGTCGGAGAAGGCAGTAACCGGCGCATCGGCAGTCACCTGATTTCCTGTGGGGGACGATTCTATAAGGATCCAGCTTGCATCGCGGCGATAAACAGATAAATTTCCGGTAGGGATACCTGCAAGTTCTTCAGAAGCATAGGCTATAGCAAGGGTGGTTGCCGTTGGACTGCCGGATACTGTGTAAAGTTTTTTCATACTTGTACCATCGGCGCGGTAATGATAACGAAAGATACTAACATTATATCCTGTAGCATCATTGAGCAATAAACCCAAACCAGCTATGTCTGTTTGCGTGTTGGTAACAGCCCGGGCTCTTGCAATAATCCTTCCGCCTTTGACAGCATCATTTACAGCAGTATTATCTGTAATAAAATGATTGCCTGCCCGGTCTTCCACAATACCATTGTCAGCACCAATTAAGGTGAGGTCAAATCCGTTCAGGTCCAATTTACCGGTAGCGGTTGTTACCGTAGCGGATGCCGAAACAGAACTTAACAGTTTTAAACCTGCTGTATTATTCAGATAAAGATTGGCAAAAGCGGCATTACCGGAAAGCGTTTGTGGCGAAGTGCCCTCAAAAAAGATGGAACGGTTACGGGGTTCGTACACCGCCGCACCAGTTTGCTGCCAGTTGCCTTTTAAGATAATATCAGAGAAAGCGGTATTACTCCCACGAAGGATTCCTCCGCTCAGAAGGATATCTCCATTCACTTCGAGGTCGCTGTTGCTTGCAGCATTATCCATATCCAAAACACCACCACTCATACGCAGATTACCACCTACAAGCGTATTTGCTCCGGCCACTGTATTAAAAAAAATGGATCCGTTACCTACCACGAAGTCATTCGCAATATTCCAGTTGCTTGCAGTAGCTCTTGAAACAAGCCGGTCCGCCGTATTCATGGTGAAATCCCAAACATTGAGGTTGCCAAAATTAGAAATATTGCTTCCGATATGTGTATAGCTGTTCCGGCTCATGGGATTGGTAGAAGCATTATCGGCCGTAGCAGAAACAGTAAGGTACCGGTTAAAACTAAGCAGGCTTGCTGCAGGAAAAGTTCCGGCAGGATTTTCAACGGGAACCTGTGCATAAATCCCATTGTTATAAGCCACATATCCATTCCAGTTGAAAGCAGCCGGACGACCACCTCCATTGGTAAGCCGGCTCCACGAAATACGAAGTTCGCGGGTATTGGAGCCTCCGGTGGAGGCATAGTCCGCTGTGGCATAATCATCGGCTGTTCCACCAAGCCCGCCGGCACCGCCGCTCACAAGGGCCCATGTGCCGCCATCCCAGCGCCGCAATTCGCGGTAGTCATTCTTTACATACAAAATAGCATCTGCCCGAAAAGGCAGGTTGGGAGCCGCCAAACCATCATAGGCCTGCCCGATGTTGGCTCCATTGGCAGCCGTACCTCCGTTTACAGGCACTACGGGGTTCAAATCCAGATAAACGATTGCCGCTTCTGCCTCGTTGGCATTGGCTACCAGTATGTACAAATAGGTAGCATCCCAGGTCATGTACCAGGTAGTTGCCCCGGCATTGGTGGCGTAGTTGTTATTATTCCCTGCACCATATTCGTTG
>JBGSMI010000415.1:0-7358 GCA_041740215.1 Ferruginibacter sp. | reverse complement strand
TAATTTCCCTGCGCAAAACAAATGGTCGTATCGTTGCCAACTGATTGCCTTGGTTTTACGGTAAGGTTAAACCGACGTATCAGGCTATCGCATCCCCCGGCGTATTTTAATGTATCTGCATAGGTTCCTGCGTTGGTTACATTAATTCCTGAGGGTAACTGAAAGCTTTCGCCAAAACAAATGCTGGTATCTGTCACCATTGTTTGTGCTGCCGGATAGCCCAGAAGATTAATGGTGTCTCTGATGATACAATTGCCAAAATTGATGGCTACCCGATACTGCCCTGCAGCAGTTATAAGCAAGCTATCGGCCGTACTGTTGTTTTGCCAGGTATATGAAATTGCGCCGGGCATCGCTGCATTTAAAATATAGCCACCATTGGTTAAGCAAACGGTTGTGTCCGCACCAAAAGGCCGGGAAGTATTTACGTTGTTCACTTCAAACGAATCTCTATACACACAATTGAAGTAGGTAATATCCACCCAATAAAAGCCCGGCGTACTCATGTAAATGGATTGAGTGGTGGCGCCGGTATTCCAACGATAGGTTTCACCAAAACCTCTCCTGACATTTACCAGTACCGAGTCTGTACATAAATTAATTTGCTGTAATGGTCTGGCACTGATCGGACTGATCAACACTTTTACGGTATCTCTGCGGCTACAGCCATTATAGGTTACCCTTACCCAGTAGTTATTATTGCCCGTTGCAGTTACCCTGAATGTATCAGCCGTACTATTGTTTTGCCACAGATAGGTAGCACCCGGATGCGACGTGGCTTTCAGGGTGATTGGGGCTGTGCTGTTACATTGGTCAATATCCGCACCTAAATTAATATACGGCCTGCCGGGAATTGTGATCTGCCTGGTTACTGAATCTTTTTGCAAACAGCTTGTATTAGTTACCACCAACTTCACCGTATAGGTTTGTGCATTGGGCAAAGCAGGATAAAAGAAGGATGGAGATACCGCAGTGGACGTTTGGCTGTTGTAACCAAAATCCCATTTATAAGTAATGCTGGTACCATAGGTTGAAAAGTTTACAAACTTTATAGAATCTCCCGTGCTGCAATTGAAGGCCGTATCAAAGTTGGCATTGGCAAGGCAATTGGTTAATGGGGCACAGGTATCTGCATGTGGAATGGCAGATAATATTAAATCGATGGTTCCTGTTACAGATACATTGTTTTTAAGTACTGGTGTAAATACCTGCACAAAATAGCTTTGTCCCGGTGCCAGGCACTGGTAAGTATTTTGAGTTAGTGCATCCAGCACACAACTCTGCTCCTGCATGGCACCGCAATCGCCTGTCATTAAACGGTATTTTATATCGCTACTCGCTGCGTTGGTATTTTCCTGCAGGTAGGTAGTTACATCCAGGGTATCGGTTCCGCCAATATCAATTCTAAACCAACTGCTTTTATAGTCGCCTGTTTTGGCACCCTGTGGGCAGGTAAGTTGCGGACCAAACTCACCATAGTCAGTACCAATGGTATGGCAGTTTACCAATACCGTTGCAGTGGCGTTGCCAGCTCCATTAATAGCTGCCGGTACTGCCCTGTTGCAAAAATCACCTTCCTGTTCTATCAGCTCTATTTCCGGAATTACATATTGATTCACTCTCGTGCAACCCGGTAATATCAAATAATACGTGCCGGTAGTAACACAGCTCTGCGACCATGCTCCTGTTGGTGAGCTAACGGTGGCCCGTGGCTGTACTTTTAAACTGTTGATGGTAGAGTCTCCCGGAATCGTTTCTTTTAGCAATTGAATATCATTGGCAGCGTTAAAAATGTTGGTGCCAATGCGAATGCGGTAGCGCACATTACCTGTAATGGTAGAAGTAAATTTATACCACAATGTTTTGGCACAACCATTTTGCCCTGTGCTTAAAGGGTCTGGCGTACTACGGGTAGCGCAGGAATAATTATCCTGGTCTCCTGCATAAGTACCAACACCCACTGAGCCAATATCATTTGCCTGGTAATAATGATCAAATTTTGGCAAGACGAGGTTTACCGAATCAATCATCACAGAAACATCAATTTGTGTATTGGGTAACTGGCCGCCGGGTTCAGATACAATACCATTTACATTATCCACTAAAATATAATAACGTGTTGGCGTGGCTGTACAAGGGTCACGGTAAAAAGAAATATTGTTTGGTGCATTAAAGCAATAATAATAAGTGATATAGTTCATCGTTACAAACTTTAGTCCTGTTGCCAGGGTTGAGTCAACAAGACCGCCGGATTGCACAGCACTAAAAGGAAGGGAAGGATCCACATCGCTGCTGTACACAGCAAACCTTGGCTGCAGGCCACGTTGCAAGGTTTTGTTCTCCACTTTTATACGTACTGTACCGGGATGGTCAACTACAAATGTGTACCATAAATTTCTTCTTGCAACATTACCTGAGCTTTGCGGAAATGCCGCATTATATAAAGGCTGGTTGTTGGCAGTGCTGTAAATATTTCCGTTCACTCTTACGTCGCATGCAGTGTTGGTAGGGTCAGTTGAAAATGCGCCGGTAGTGCAATAAATAAAATCGCTGCTGGGCGGCCTTGTTGGGTGTAAAGGATTGATGTCCCCAACTTTTCCAAAATGAAAAGCTGAATCGGGCGGCACCGTGCCAAAATCATACGCATTGCCAGCAAAATCAAAACGGGAAAAACCAACCTGGTCAATAAAAATAGATGGCGCTACACTACGGCAGATATTGGCATCCTTTGCAAAAATTACCAGCGTATAAGTGCCGGGTTGAAAATGACAGAATTGTATATTACCTATAGAACTGTTGCATTCCTGGATAGGAGTGGCTGATGCAAAAGGTGTTGAATCTGTTCTTACATCTTTATCATATACTGCTGCAAAATAACCACCGGTATTAATTTGTAAAAAGCTAACCTGTGTGGTTCTGAAAACATAGTAGGCCACCCGGTTAGATCCGGGTTCGCAGGCTACAATCGGGTGGTTGGTAAAGGGAGTATCAACGGTACAGTTAAAATTTTCTATTGGCAATTTGAAGCTGGTATCCGTTCTTGGATATACTGGTGTGCTGATCGCCCTTGTTCCCCATTGAATTAAATGGGGTGCATTGCTTGCTGCAACAGATGCTTTGTAAGGCCGGTTGAATTTTGGTCCCGGACAGGCCGGGGTTATAGTAATATCAAATTCATCAAAATAGCTTACATCGCCGTTGTACCTGCCACGGGTTTCTGTTAAACGCATCGTACTATCATAGTTCGGCCCTGTTCCCCAACTTACAACGGTGTACCAACCTGCTGCAAGGGGAGAACAATTATTGGTAGTGCTGGCTGTACTGAAACAATTCCATTGATTGCCAACGGGGCTTAATCCTGGCATGCCATCCGTTGCTTTACCATAAAACAAGGTTTTTATACCAAAAGCCTGGCCTACACACCAGCCTCCATAACCTGGATTTGAAAAGCGAACGATCGCATCTGCCTTTAAGTAAAATTGCCGGTAAATGGCCTTGGTGGCAGGTCTTCCGGATAGTGGGCACGGTGAGTATCCGTTAATAGGAATAGCATTGTCATTACAACTCCAGTAATCCCTTTTGCCACGGAGTGTACCACCATTGGGGCCAAGCGTATCCATGATGCTGCCCATATTCAATGCGTTCGGCAGGCTGTTATAGGTGGTTCTTGTTTTTACAAAAGTAAAGGTCGGTCTGTCAGCACGGCCTACATCGCCTGTACTGCCCATAGATGCAAATGTGTAAGTGCCGGGTACTACACAAACTGTTTTGTTTACGCAGTAGGTTGACCCATTCATACAAAGCGATTTGGGTACAATGCCACTAACCGTGTTGGGAAAATTAAAGACATTTTGTGCGGATGCCAGCGCATTGGCATCACCACTGTATAATCTATACCTGAATGGAGGATTGTTAGAATTAATTAGGCCGCTGAAATCAACCGTGCCACTATCGGCAACAATAAATTGCCGGTAAATAATTTTATCATTCAAAGGCGAGCAGGTGGTATCAAATGGGCGCAAAGTAGGCTGGCAGCCGATGGTGTCAGGCGATGCCCGGTATGCAACGCCATCTGATAAAGGTTGCTGCACTGCCCCCACCCGGTTAATGCTATCAAATGCACCCGCTACATTCAATGAATATTTACTGGCTGCATTTCGGGTATACACTAACATATCCACCTGGAAACTGCTGCCAAGATTTGTAAATAAACACTGGTTTCTATTATTGTTTAAGTCGCCATAATAAAGGCCGGTGAGACTTGAGTAGGGGGTGTCTACCCCCATCACCTGCAATACATAGTCGCCGGGGGCAAGACATTCTATTTCGCCATTATAACTTACGGTGCCCATAATATTAGCGGTGTCAAGGTCGGCACAATTGGCAGTAAGGCTTTGTTTAAACAATCTGATGATCGGGCGTGGCCCACAACCGATAGCCCCGGGTCGAAATGTAATAGCAACCGATCTGTTTAAACTAAAACTGGCAAAGCTGCTAAGGTTATATCTTACGCCACTTACGATAATACCGGTTACAGGTTTGGATGGACTACACCCGTTGCTGCTGTGGCGGCTGTTGCAGCCGAAATTATCAGTAAAAGTAGTGGTGGCTCCATTGGGTGCTGCTGGCAATGTACCTAATTTGTTAGAAGCCGGTAAACTATTTACAGGCAACGGACCAGCAGTTGGGCTAACACCACCTGTTATAATACCCAGCCGCAACAGGTCTTTAAAATCTTTGTGAATAAATAACTGGATGCTGTAGGTGGTATTGGGTTGAAGATCGCCGCAACGGTATTCTTTGTATGCGGCACGGTAGCCGTTAGTGAGCATACTATCGCAACCATCCAACAATGTTAAACTGCTGATGAGGGTTGCTACAGCATCACCACGATATAAGTTATAGCCAAACTTTTTTTGAATATTGGAGCCACCACTCGGGAAATAGGTTGTGGTACCTGTTCCAGATAATCCTACAACTAAATAATCGAGGTAGGCTGGTGTGGTAAAAGTAAACCAGGCACTTTTATGGTATTCCCTAAAATTGTAGAGGCTGCTGCAAACCTCCGTTGAGTCTTCTATAGACTGGCATTCTGCATCAAAATCAATTTTGCGGGCATAAACATTTGCTACGCCAAAGGCATAAGCCTGGTTGGGATGATCGTAGGCTGCACCCGTTTGATCAGATATCTCAAGGTTGATGGTGATGGACCCATTGGCAGCCAGTTTTGAAGAAACCTGTATCAGGTAGTCGCCGGCAGGTACGCATGGATGATAGGTATTGCCAAAGGTAACAATGGGTGTAAGCTTGGTACTGATGTTGGCATTCGTAGGCAGGCAGTTAGCCGTTTGGTATACGGCAAAGCCAACATCACCTGCTTTAATTAAAGTGCCAGGTTGCGTAAGGGTTACTCTTACCGCCCGGATAGTAGGTAAAGAAAACTTAAGCCAAACGGATTTGTCATCCAGCCCGGCCACAAAAATGGCAGGTGCAAATGTTTCACCAGTTTGGATAGTAGCGTTGCTGATGTTTATTGGTGAAGAAGAAAAATTACCAAGGCCAAATCCTCCATTGGGGATGGTGATGGTTGCTGCATTCAGGCAATCATTGCTTGCAGGTGCCTGTGCAAACAGGTTGAAAGAACCGGCTAAAAATAAAAAGAACAAGATGGTAATTTTCCGTATCACATTCATTTAGTTAAAAGCTATTTTAAGGCTACATTGCCTGAACCCGTTTATCGAAGCTTAATTATTGATAATGACTTTTTTGCCTGCGCTAACAGTTACTATCCCGGGCGAGTAAACGGTTATTGATTTACAGGTTACATCTGTTGTTACCGTTACATTATGGCTGATATGAACTTTGTTTGCTGATGTAGGCACCTGGTTGCTATGCCACGTGGCGGGATTATTCCAGTTCCCGTCCTGCACGGTGTAATATTTGGCCGGATCAATCACAAAGAGGGTTCCAAATATATTTTGATTGTAGATGCCATTATCTGCATTTACTGCAATTTCATAATGGCCTGTGGAATCCTGCATCGGCGCTGTGAACGTAAACACCACCTGCTTCGTCTCCCCGGGATTGATATTGCCCACATTTATTGAATCTACGCCGGTAATGGTATAGCCTGAAGTGGGTTGGCTGATTTTAAAACGCACATTATTTTGCGACACTGACCCATAGTTTTTAAACTTGTAAGTAATACTTCCATTAGTGCCAGGTACCCTGCTATGTGTCACTTTGCAGGATACCTGCGAGAGATATGGAATTGAAGGAATACTATTTGAATTAATCATGGTTATTAATGAGGCAATCCCATTCACCGCAGAATCATTCAGCCTTTTTATTTCTACTGCAAGACTATCGAAAGAAGGCCTGTAAGAACTTTTATTATCATCGCAGATAAATGCATAATTGAGATAATGCAGCGACTTTCTCAATGAGTATTGTTGTGATATAAAAGAATCTATTACCAGGTCCAATCTTGGCCTGAACGCAGTTATTTTATTTGAGGCGCTGTCTGCAGCGGACCATATTGAATTGAGTGTAGCAGTCATTTCCTGGGTATAGGCCGAGTCGTTGTAAATAAATCTCTTAAGTACTGTTCCATAAGTGAGTGGCGTAAATGAGGCTGCTGCATAATGTGCCTGCAAATCGGTAAGATTCTGGTTGAACCGGTTTTTAATTGCAATCAATGAATCCGGCGTATTAAGAGCTGTCACCTGCAATACATTTCCGGTATTTGCAGATGGTAATGGGCGGGCCAGACCAGCTTTTCCTTCTGTTTGCACCGAAAGATCTACTTCTTCCATGGCACCTGCTGCACCCTGGTAGGTGGAAGCAATAAGTGATCCTGCCTTGACGGCTTTAGCCGAATAAGAAAGCACTTTTGAAGCCACCGCAATTGCCTGGCCGCCGGGCAATAAGCCCAGTACCTTTATAGCGTCAAAAAATTGTGATGCTGATTCTGCTACCAATGCCAGCTTTGCCAGCGATGCAATGTTTGCTTTTCGGTTTGTAAGCGTATCCTGACCGTACTTAGCTAGTGAATTTGCCTGGCTGTTGTATAAAACATCATACGCTTCATCATAAGTGAAACCAGATTTTAATGCAGTGGCAGATTGGCTTGTAGATGGCACCAGGTACCTATGAAGATCTCCTGCATAATAGCCACTGTACAACTTGCCAGCCGCAGCTACCGATAAAAGCTTTTTTGTATTATCAACAATTGCTTTATAACTAAATCCCTTCCCTCCAAACTCAATAAATTGAATCACCAGGTCAGCAGCATCATTAAGGCAGGTTGTTGTAATATCAAAAATCCTTTGCACTTCTGGTTTTGATTTTAATAATGC
>JBGSMI010000052.1:0-3320 GCA_041740215.1 Ferruginibacter sp. | reverse complement strand
GTTTCTGTAGAGCCGTCTGCTTTTGCAGGTAGCCGTTGGCTTTTTCGTATTCGCCTATCAAAGAATAAACAGATGCCAGGATATCATTGGCGTTGTACAGGTAAGAAGGATTCTTAAGTATCTCTGCATTTTTAAGTGCTTTCATACCATATTCCATAGCCCGGGCATTATCACCTAAAGAAAAATAATTATTCGAAATTTGAATTTGAGATAATGCAACAAAATGTAATTGATTGATTTGGATGGCAAAACTCTCTGTCTTTATTAAGTGAGAAAGTTTTTCTTTGTAATCGTCCAATATTATGGTTCTTCTATACATCACCCACCACTGCAAAGGCTGATCTCCTATAAGCTTAGCCACAGAATCTGTTTGCTGCAAGAGTTTTATTACATCACCCTTTTGGCCTTTTATACTGGCTACCCTTGCATTTACCAACAGGGCATAGCCTATGCCTTTTGAATAATTTAATCTACGGGCAAGGGTGAGTGCTTCAGAAGCATATTTTTCCATATCACTCACCTGTATGTAGGGTGACGAATTACAAATGTCAGTGAGTCGGTTTACACGAAAACTGTCTTGCTGAGGGTATTCTTTAATTTGTTTCCTCAATCGTTCTATTTCAAATGACTGAGCCACGCTCGAAAAATAAAGAAACAGAAATACAAGCCCTAAAAAGACTTTTCTCATAGTATAATCAAAATTTAGTTAGTCAATACATTTAGGTTGGAAGTTATATTAAAATGACTTAATCAGAAAATAACGTTTAGTATTTTATACATTATAGAGCATTCCCAATGCATTTTCTTTACAAGAATTTAAACGGGAAATGTGATTGTCCTGGCAGGTTAAGGCTTTTTTTCAAGAATAATCCATGTATTAATTAGCTTATCAACAATGCTGAACAACCTCACTTTTCTCTGCATCTTTGGTTTCCACTTTTTCACTTTTCATGGTGGCACCAATATCTTTTAATCACTATGCCCTTACTAATTTAGGCTTATTAAATATCAAAGTAACAATCGTTCCGTTATTGATTTCATAGGTTAATTTACCGTCTAATTGTTTCGTTAAAAGGTTTACTAATTGCGTACCGAAGCCTGTGCCTTTTGCGGCTTCATCGAATGGTTTGCCAATGCCATCGTCTGAAATTTTTAATAAATATACTCCCTCCGTATTGGGGGTGGCATCTTGTTCGGTCAAACTGATTTTGATTGCCCCGTTTTCTTTTTCATTAAAAGCATATTTCAATGAGTTGGTCAATAGCTCGTTGGTTATAAGGCCAATTGAAACAGCCGTATCCACATCTAAAATCAATTTGGGCATATTGCATTCTACCTTGATATGCCCCTCTGCGTTAAAAGAATCGAGAATATTATCACTGAGATTGATAAAATAATCCCTCATTTCAATGGCTGCTAAATTTTCGCCCTGATACAGTTTTTGATGAATGATACCCATTGAATGTACCCGGTTTTGGCTGGCTAACATAGCCGATTGTACTGAGGGATCCTCAATATGAGCGGATTGCAAAGCCAAAAGGCTGGATACCACTTCGAGATTATTTTTAACCCGATGATGGATTTCTCTTAATAATAATTCATTTTCTTCATTTCTTGCAGCCAGCGATACCTGGGTTGCTTTGAGTTGTGTTACCGTTTTTTCTATTTCATCATTTTTTTCCTTTAAAACCAAATTGGCTTTAACTTTCATTGTATTGCTTTTGTATAAAATAAAGGCAAAAATGGAAAAGAATATTAATCCTATTAATAAAAGCAATATCTGGGTTCTGCTTTTTATTTTAATTCTCTCGGCTTCAGCTTCCTTTAAACTCATTTGCTCGTTAAAGCCAATGTTTTGAAAATTAGTCAATGTCTTTATCTCTTTGTCATTTACAGAATCACTCAACATTTTAGACAATTGTAAATAATAAAAGGCGCTGTCGTACCTGTTTTCATCTTTAAAACTTAATGCAAGTGCTGTGTATGCTTCTTCCATTTCTGGTACATAACTACCCAACGATCTATAGTTGGTAATACCTGCTTTAGCAAAATACAAAGCTGAATCAACCCTGCCCAATTTTCGATAAGTGTCTGCTAATGCAAATTGGGTGAGCGCTATATAAAAGGTATTTTGATTTCTTTCGAGTAGCTTCAATGCAGTGAGGTAATTGATTTTTGCATTGTCGAAATTTCCTTTTCTAAACAGTATATCACCAATAGCCTTATTGGATGCGCCACTATAGTTTTTACCATCCAATTTACTTTCAATACCCAATGTAATTTGTTGAAAGTACAATGCAGAATCAAGCTTTCCCATGTTTAAATAGGCATTGGCAATATTATTATTGATGGTCCATCTTAAATTAAAATCGGTGGTTTCCGTTTCAATTGTGTTTTTAGCTTCTTTTAGTACTGATAGTTGTTTGTCAAAATTATTCGTGCGGCCATACAGCATAGCGAGGCTGTTTTTTATATAGCCTAATAATATTATCCTGTTTATTGTTGGATCGTTGCTGGTAAAATACTTTTTAAAAAATGGCGTGATAACAACATCTTTTGCAATGTTTTTATCTTCAATTAATTTATTGGCAATAAGTAATTTACTAAGTGCAGTTCCATAGTCTCCGTTACTCAACAATGTATAGCCAAGATCACTCAGGATACTTGCCTGGTAAAATTTTTGATCTAATTTTTCTGCAATTGAATAAGCAATATCAGCATAATAAATGGCGCTGTCTCTGTTAACTTCTGAGTATTTTAATGCCAACTGACAAAAGTCATTTAAACGAATGGTATCATTTTGTGCGAATGAAGCAACTGGATAATTAAACAGGATAACCAGGATGAATACATAACTTTTAATCCTTTTCATTATGCTGATTTTAAAGTATTATGGTAAATGTAGATCCTTCTCCCTCTTTGGTCTCCACCTTCAACTCGCCGCCATGCGCCTTCACAATATCATAACTCAAACTCAAACCCAACCCAGTTCCCTGCCCCGTTGGTTTGGTGGTAAAGAAGGGTTGAAATATTTTATCAAGTATTTTTTGTGGAATGCCGGGGCCGTTATCAGAAACTGAAATTAACACTCCGGCCCCCCTGCCCCCCGAAGGGGGGTTCTTGGAAGTTTTCAACCAGATAGTAGGCTCATGTCTATACGCTGGGTCTAAGCCCCCCCCTTCGGAGGGCAGGGAGGCCGCATAAAAAGCATTGTTGATTAAATTCAACAATACTCTTCCAATGTCCTGAGGTATTATGTTGATATTGCCAATGCTTTTATCAAAATCAGTTTTAAAAGTTGCATTGAATGATTTGTCTTT
>JBGSMI010000064.1:0-8890 GCA_041740215.1 Ferruginibacter sp. | reverse complement strand
CCCTGCATCATATTTGGCAGGTGGATTTGCTAACAGTTCAATCACATCCACTTGAGATGAACTCATACTACTCAAAAGGTTGGTTAATTCCGCACCAGATAAATAAGTTTGCTTGTCATCAATTAAAACCAATACGCCCGTCTTTGCCTGCAAACTGATGGTGCCATTTCTGTCAATCATTACACCCGGCGATTTTTCCAAAACTTCCAATACGCTGGTGCCCACGTTGGTAACGGCAGCATCTACATTGATCAATACTTTTCCATGCACATGTTGTACAAAAGGTCGGGTACCTATAATTGTAACATCCTGCATGTTTGAAATATCTTGTGCCAATTGAAACGTTTGCTTTTTGCCCAAACCTGATGCAAAAGGGAACGTATATACACGGGATGTTTGACCATGGTAACCAACCCCACTCAATACAAAGTAATATTCGCCATCTTTAATTTTGTAGAAAACAGCTTGGCCTTTAGAGTTACTTATAACTGATTTTACGAGATTTTTTTTAGGTGCATTAAATAACTCTATCGTTATTCCCTGTAAAAATTGTTGGTGCTCATTTATAATGTTAATAAAAAATCCGGAACTGTCATTCGTTAAAGGCTGCGCAATGCTCGTTTTCAAAAGCAGCAATAATAAAATAAAAATGAGTGTTTTATACATAGGTTATAACAGCAGTGTTAGTTAGGGCATCATAATTTAACCCGATAGATTTTCTCTGCTACCAGCCAAAAAAATCGAATTTTTACCTTGATTAAAAAGTTGAACCAACAATATAGTACAGTTTAATGGTATAAATGAATTTTTTTTAATTTGTTGGTAAAAGCCTGAAAATTGCTGGAGTTAATTAAAACAGCAGTGTCACCGTATCATTAAAGCTTAAAGCAGCCCTCTCTGCTTACGGCAAACTTCGAAAAAAAAAGCGAAAAGGATAAAATCGGTTTCACCTTAAAAATGGGCTATACATCGAATACCTCACGAAGAGCTTCACTGGTATAAAAGAGCGGTTAAGACCGACAAAAAATTGAAAATGCAAATGATTACTTAAAGGAATTAAATCATCATAACAAAAAAGAAATATTTTCAGATTGCATCATTTCTCGTCTAATAACGGCTTGCCCGTCTTTTCCTGCTTGAAACAGAACAGCAGGAATAGAGCCTACCAGACTAAGTGATCCTTTATCAAGTAGTAATGCGGTCCCTTCCGGTAAACCAACCACCGGTAAACCCGGGTTGAGGTAAATAAATTCTTCCAACCGCTGGTCACGGGTTTCTCCATTGTGGCCATCGGATTTAACGTTGTTGTAATGAGGGTTTATCTGAAACGGTAATAAACCAAGCGCATTGAAACTTTTGGGTTCTATAACCGGCATATCATTGGTGGTACCGATGGTTGGACTTAAGATATTTGATCCGGCACTCCACCCGATATAAGGCGATCCATTATTTACTTTATCACGGATAATATCCAGTAATTTCAAATAATAAATATCATGTAGCAATTTAAAAGTATTGCCGCCACCTACCATTATTACATCAGCTTTTTCAATCACTTCATTTGCACGTCCGGGTGTTACCGTAACAATCGAATGAGGTCCGCCTAACCCCTTTTTAACTTTTGCATTATAGTCATCATAATCATTACCTACCGCCGCAAATGGAATAAATGCAATTTTCAACTCCTGGTCACCTAAAAAATCTTTAATAATTGGTACGGCTGTTTCCAGGTAACCACCATTGCCCACCGTTGAACTGCTGAACGCTAATATCCTATTTATAGACATTTATACTATTTTAGGTAATTAATTATCCCTCGTTTCCAAAGATATTATTAATTGTATGTATAGTTGGGTAAACTTTAGGTGACACGTAATTACCTTTTTTAAGGCAATTTAATGATGACCATCAAGATCTTCTTCCACCGTTTAACAATCTTTGGTAAAGTAATTGGTATAGCGATAAAAAATAAACCCAATGCGTGACAGAATTCTGTTGATTGTAGCAGTAGCAACTATAGCCATACAAAGTTGTAGCAAAAAAACGGTTCCCAGCCGTTCAGAAGAAATTGGGAACGCCAATACAGAAATTAAAACGGCAGATTCGTTGGCTGTAATTAAACGGGTAGTAAAAAGAAGGGTTGCAACGGCTGCTCCCAAAGTAATTGTAGTAAATGATCAGTTCGCAAAGAAAAGCGTAGACGGACGGTACTTTTACGACCTACAGGGCCATCGTTACTGGCGAAACAATAAAGACGGTAAATATTACATCTTTAACAAAACGATGGCAACCGACCCTGATTTTAAAAAACCAAACAAATAAACTATGTCTATCCAACGATCATTTGGGCGATATTTTCGCTAATTTTCAGTAGTTCATATAAAGATTATCCCTGAATATATTTAAGCCTATCTCATTGACTTATTAAAGTAATTCAACGTTGATTTTCCCACATTTACCTCTTAAGGCTAAGATTTTGACATAAAAGTAAAATCGGATTTTGAAACTTCATTTATATGTTTTTAAGCAGGTTAAAATATGATTGGCATCACGTATTGTTCGTTTTTTAACTTCTAAATTGCATGCTTTCATACCTTTCGCAGAAAGGTGTACTATCGTATTTTTTAATAATTTTTTTAATTGATTAATAATATCACGTGTTTTTTAAAGACCGGGCTGGCTATGCTTTGCGTTACTTTGGCAGTCAAGTAATTTCAAAGGCTCAATCTTCAAGCGTACAAAAGAATAAAAAATGTGCCGTTTATCCGACCACATTTTGAATTGAATCAGAATGGTTGTTGCATGATTGGCCAGAAAATAATGTTTTATATGAGTGCTTCAATTTTAAATTTATTACAAAAATACGATGTGCCAACGCCCAGGTACACCAGTTATCCTACGGTGCCGTATTGGGATTATTCAACCATCAATGACGCTAAGTGGAAACAATCTGTAATTGATACATTTAATGCAGAAAACGGTGAGTTATGTGTTTATATTCACTTGCCATTTTGCGAAAACCTGTGTACTTTTTGTGCCTGTACTAAACGCATCACAAAAAATCACGAAGTGGAGGATCCCTACATTTCGGCTGTATTGAAAGAGTGGAGCATGTATCGCTCTTTGCTGCCAAAAGCTCCCGTCATTAAAGAGATACACCTCGGTGGTGGCACGCCAACTTTTTTCAGCGCAGATAACCTTGTACAACTAATCAATGGCATTACCAATGAGGCCATCGTAAAAAAAGATCATGAATTTAGCATTGAAGTACATCCCAATTATACTACAGAAGAACACATTGAGAAACTGGCTGGTGTAGGTTTTAACCGCATCAGCCTTGGCGTTCAGGATTTTGATCCCCGTGTTCAGTTTGTAATCAACCGCATTCAATCTTTTGAAAAAACCAAAGAAGTGGTAGACTGGGCCAGAAAATACCATTATAGCAGTATCAACATCGATTTAATTTACGGGCTTCCACACCAAACGATTGAAAGTGTTGAGTTTTCTATAGCAAAAATTATTAGCCTGATGCCGGACCGCATTGCGTTTTATTCGTATGCACATGTGCCGTGGAAAAGCAAAGGACAAAGAAGGTACACCGAAGCAGATTTGCCAGCCGCAGCACAAAAGTGGGAAATGTATCATTGCGGAAAGCAACTGTTGGAAGAAGTAGGATTTATAAGCATCGGCATGGACCACTTTGCATTAAAAGACGATAAATTATTTACCGCAGCAGCAAGCGGCAATCTGCACCGTAATTTCATGGGCTACACTACTACCAAATCAAAACTGATTATTGGCCTCGGAGTATCAAGTATCAGCGATTCGTGGAATGCCTTTTCACAAAATGAAAAAGTGGTGGAAGATTATGTAGAAAAAATTACTCAAGGTATATTGCCACTCGTTCACGGCCACTTGCTAACGGAAGAAGATATAACCATTCGTAAAAAAATTCTGGAACTGATGTGTGAAAGAAAAACCAACCTTGACAGTGAGTTTTTAGGACCTGATTTTTTAGAAAGTGTTCATTTAAAGTTGGCGGTGCCGGAAGCGGATGGCCTTGTAATTATTGAGGGAAAAAATATACAGGTTACTGAAAAGGGTGATTCTTTTATCAGGAATATCAGCGCAGCCATCGACGTAAAGCTGTGGCGAAGCGATCGGGGAGCCAATACATTTAGTAAGGCTATATAAACGAATAGTAATCGAAAATATCAGAACGATTCATGACTAACAGATTTAACAGAAAAAAACCATTATCATACATTAATATATCAGACCTAAAATAGTACACTATCAAATGACAAATCATCAACAACACAAATTCCATATTCCTGTAATGGGATTGGCATATACAGTTGACTCACCCATTAAAGTAGCCCGTTTTGGTATTGCTTCGGTAATATCTATCGTAGAAGACAGGCTGATAGAAATGATGCGGAAACATTATTATCCTGCCATCAACCAGGTTTATCAACCAATTGAAACTAGCGAACCAGACTACCGTGCCAGAAGAATTACCGATTATTTAAACCTGGTAAATACAATCGTACATGCTCAGGTAGAGAAAATAAAAAAATCAGCTTTTGAAACCGGCGCAGAGATCGTTCAGTATTTTGAAATGTTGCCTGACGATAGCACGGTTAAGAAGCTCTACCTGCAAATGATGTTAACCGACAGTCATCATGAAAAGGAAAAAATGGCGTCTTATCTGCGAACCCAGATCATACCCGGCAGTATTGATGTAAACATCATGACCAAAACTGACCGGAATAATTTTGATAAGTCCGGCGTGTTAATAGAAGATGGATCAGATGCGGTTGCAGCATTGAGAGGTTATGCAAAAAGCGAATTGGCAAATTCATCCGTTATATTTTCTGCCGGCATGAACCCAAGGTTGTATAACTACCTTGAAAAATGCGCTGAATTTGATGTAAATGAAGACGGCGGCTTCACCAAAAAAGTGGTGATTAAGGTGAGCGATTATCGTTCTGCCATCATACAGGGAAAATACCTGGCAAAGAAGGGTATCTGGGTAAGTGAGTTCAGAGTAGAATCTGGTTTAAATTGCGGTGGTCATGCTTTTGCAACAGATGGTTTTTTGATGGGCCCTATTCTGGAAGAATTTAAAATAAAAAGGCAGGAATTAACCGATACGCTTTTTGAAATATTCAATGCAGCCGTTCAAAAAAAAACGGGCAAATCATTTGCACATTCACCTGAGTTGTTCATTACCGTACAAGGAGGAATTGGCACAGCAGCAGAAGATCAGTTTTTGCACGAAAATTATGGCATCAAAAGCACTGGCTGGGGTACCCCTTTTTTATTGGTGCCAGAAGCCACTACTGTGGATGAAAACACCTTACAACTGTTATGTAAAGCGAAAAAGGAAGATGTAGTATTAAGCCATAATTCTCCCTTGGGTGTAAGATTTCACTACCTGAAAGGAACTTCAGGTGACACAGAAAAAAATCAACGCATTAACAATGACAGGCCAGGTAGCCCATGCACTGAAAAGCACCTTGCTTTTAATACAGAGTTTACCGAAGAGCCTATTTGTACCGCTTCCCGCAAGTACCAGCAATTAAAAATTACCCAGTTGAAATCGATGGATTTGCCGGAGAAAGAATATCAAAAACAATTTACCAGCATTACTGCAAAAGAATGTTTGTGCGTTGGATTGAGCAACGCTGCGGCGCTTTCTTATGAAATGATGTTTGTAAAAAACCTGAGTGCGGTTAATATTTGCCCCGGCCCCAACATTGCTAATTTTGACAAAGTAGTATCCTTGCAAACAATGACCGATCATATTTATGGCCGCACCAATATCATGGACAACGTTAGTCGCCCGAATATGTTTGTAGCAGAACTGAGTTTGTACATCAACTTTGTAAAAGAGCAACTGGAAAACGAAAACCTGAAAGAACTTGACCCCAAGCGTAAAAAATATTATCTAGAATATTTTAAGAACATGCACGAAGGGATCGCCTATTACAAAAGTCTGCCCCAAACGGTGGAACCAAATTATGCTGGATTTACAGAGTCGCTGGACCTCGCCACACAGGCGCTGGAATTAATGGAGCAGCCATTTGTAGTAATTGTGCCCGAAAAAGTGTTGGCGGAAGCATAAGCTAAATTGAAACACCCATCGTTGGGTGAAAATAGATAGCCGGGTTAAAAGACTGTTCCATCATTTGGATGCGCTGTTTAACCCGGTTTTTTATATGCCTATTCTAACTTTACCAGTCCATGTTTAACTGCAAAGAGTGCAAGTCCAACGCGGCTTTTTACGTTGAACTTTTCAAAAAGCGAGTTTCGGTAACCGTCCACTGTTTTAGGGCTTACAAACATTTTGGCGGCGATTTCATTGTAGGTTAATTCACTACAGGCAAATTGTAAAAAATTCCTTTCCCGCTCATTCATTAATTTCATAGCATCGGTTTTTGTTTTATCCTTCGCACTATCGGTACTATTTTCTTTGCCGTTCAGTGCATGTATCAACCGGCCAGTAATAAAATCTGTGTAATAGAAACCTTTGTTTATGATGGCATTCAACGCTTCGCCGAGTACCTGGGGTTCTACATCTTTACTTAAATATCCTTTTACGCCCAGCTTTAGCATATGAACAATGCTTTCTTCTTTTTCAATCATACTTACCACCAACACCTTTACCAGGGGAAATTTTTCGTTCAGCCATTCCATGGTGGCAAATCCGTCCATTTTGGGCATGTTGATGTCCATCAGTAAGATGTCGGGTTCATTGTTAATGGTTAATTTATGTTGAAGATCGAGGCCGTTATCGGCTTCAAAAAGAATAATGCAGTCGCTGCAAACCAACTCAATGAGATTGATCAGGCCTTTGCGAAAAAGTGTATGGTCGTCTACTAATGCTAAACGCATTGCTGGCTTACCTGGCATAAATGGGTTTTGGTTAAAGGGGCATTTTAATGGTTATTTCCGTGCCGTCTCCAGGTAAGCTTTGGATATGTAGTTGTGCGTTAATCAGCGTTGCCCGGTTTGTAAGGTTGCGAAGCCCTGCACCGGAAGCAGTCATTTTTTCAGCCGCATTAAAGCCAATTCCATCATCCCTGAATGCTAATATAAATACATTTTCGTTAACATGAATAAATATATTGATGTGTTTGGCTTCGCTATGCTTTACCATATTGTTAAGTACCTCCTGCGACATGCGGTAAAGAATCAGCGATTTGTCGGCATCAATGTCGGGCATGGCACCTTGTAGCTCGCATACGGCAACAAATTCACCGGTTTTGTTGAGGCGTTCTACCTCGGTTTCAATAGCTCTGGCCAGCCCGGTTTGTGCAATGCGGTCGCTGCCCAGGCTCACAGAAAGTGATTTAATATCCGCAATCAACTGTCGGGTAAGATCTTTGGTATGCTCAATTTTTTCAACGGCCTTTTCCGGATCATTGAGCTTAAGTGTAGTAAGGTTTATTTTGATGAGGCTGGCCACCTGGCCGAGGTTGTCGTGCAGTTCACGGGAGATGTGCTGGAGGGTTTGTTCCTGAATTTCGATTTGGGCTTGGAGGAGGGCATTATTCAGTTTTTCAATTTGAGTTTCTTTTGCATTTTGGTTTTTCCTGTAAACAAGAAAAAAGCTAAATACAAATAAACCCATTAGTAAAAATAGAAAAGTCAATACAATCAACAATATTTTTATCTCTGGTATTTCCATTGAATATAAAAATCAATCGCAATTAATGAATACAAATAAATACTAAACGATTTTACTAGAACATAATACTGTTCAGCAAAGATGATGTCTTTCTCAACCAGAAGCCTCAGAATACCAAAAAATGGCAACGTACCCAGAAAGTAAAAGAAAAAACCAGTTGATATCCAAAAAAATTTTGCTTTCAGTGGATTTTCTTTGAGGCTTCCTTTAAGAATGTTATAAAAATGGAGCAGGCAAAGAGTAATAGTAAAAACCCCTCCCAATAATTGATAATTAGTATGTAATTCTTTAGAGTTATAGTAATAAAAAAAATTGAAAACTAACATTGAAATGGACAGGATAAAAAAAAGGTATATAATGTTTTTTTGAAGTTTACTGGAAAACAATGGCAAGAAAATCCATCCTAACAATAGGAAACGGAAATAGTAGTAAACGTTGTAAAAAGTATAAGTTGACCCCAAGGCATTACTTTTTATATAAAAGCATACCGATTCGTTAAAGCAGGTAACGAATAAAAAAAATAGCAGCAACTTGTAATTAAAAGGGCTTGATCTTTTTATAAAAACCAAGCCCAATATGAATGCTGAAAAAATAAAACTTATATAGATTTTATCTAGCACAGTTTTAATTGATTAAATTATTGGCCGGGGCGGAGGGCATAGCTGGCCATCATTGGCTGCAAAAAGATTGTTATCATAAATAGGTTCGGCTTCAGGCTTGTCTAAAAGATCATAAGGAAGTACTTCCGTTTTAATATAAGGATGCATAATAATCTCGCCATCATCAGTAAGCTTATGTGTAGTTGGAATTATTACCAAAGTAATTTTATTTTGATCCTCTTCAAATTTTGGCGGAAACGGTGGATTAAAGGGTTCATAGGATCCAAAATAAAATCTTAAACCATTTGGCGTTATTCCTTGCACTGGTGTATTTAAAGCTTTGAGAATCTCATCTCTTGAAAACCAAACAGCCCTGGTTTCATTAGGATCAATTTTTTCTCCAATTTTGTTGATAACATAATTTTGAATGAGCTTTTTTGCATGGCCGGTTGAAATTGTTGACATACACGTAATTTTTAGGTTTAATAAAATTTTCATTAAAGCTATGAATCTGCCAAAACAAATGCAATAGATGAAACTCAAAACCATTCTTTTCCAACTAAATACAGGAAAAACCCTGTAGCCAAAATGCGTT
>JBGSMI010000352.1:0-28402 GCA_041740215.1 Ferruginibacter sp. | reverse complement strand
AGATTGGTGTGGCAGCCAATACTGGTGATATCTGCACAGGGAACACCGCTGATTAAATAGCTCACGTATTGCGGTAAATGCAAAGCATATTTTATTTTTTTAAACAATTCGGGCCGTTCGTATTTGATACGGTACAACTGCGTACCCGAATTTAAACTTCCTAAAACCGGGGAGGCAGTTAAATGCGCAAATGCATGCTCGCCGCCATAAGTATCGTAAAATTGTTTGCTAAGACGTTCGGGATATTTTTTTAAATAATTGTATAAAGGTGTTAGCGGAATACCATTTTCATCCAGGTAAACAAAGCTTGCGCCGTAGGTAGAAAAGTTGATTGCCCGGATACTAAATTCCTTCATCCGAAAAACCTCCCGCAAAGAATCAAACACACTTAGGCGAAGGCTTTCCAGGTTTTCGCAGGCATCGCCGTCTTCGTCCAATGTTTCAATAAACCTGGCCGATTTTTCATAAACAATTTTATAATTCTGATCAAACAGAAATAATTTTTTATTGGTTTTTCCAACATCAAAAATTGCGATAACCGGGGTAACTGCCATGTGAAATTTATTAAAAGGGTCATCATTGCTACTTATTTTTTGCAAACGCTATTTCTTTTAAATCATTTTTTTTTCTCCAAAACTCCTTTTCACCTCATCGCCCTTCCTCTTCTCCTGAATGAGAAGAGGCGGTACTGCTTACCCTTTTGCAAACATTATCTCTTCCATTTCAACTTTAGTTCTTTAATCAACTTAAATCGAGCAATTCACAAATTCACTTAGACACTTTCAACTTTAAAGCACCTGCATTTTGATCCTCCCCTTCGGGGGAGTTAGAGGGGGCCGTTCTTCCACCTCAGCTTTAGTTCTTTAATCAACTTATACCGAGCAATTCACAAATATCATTAGACAGTTTCAAATTTAAAGTAACTGCATTTCAGTCCTCCCCCTTCGGGGGAGTTAGAGGGGGCCGGAGGGGCCGACTTAGTCCTTACAACCCCGTTGCCACAGTTACCTCACCTCTTTCCTTAATCAGTTGCGCCCTTACTTTTTGCTCACGGAATAACTGTATCGGCTTTAACGCACCGCCCGATTTCATCCTTGCTTCTGCTACCAGCGGACGAACATCTGTACGGTAAGCGGCTTGTAATATTTCCTGCGCTTTTACTACATCATTTGTATCCTGTGCTTCTTTCAATGCTTTGGTATCTACTATCAATGCCTGAGCATACGCAATCATGATGGCCTCGATGGATTGCAATAAATCTTCCAGCGGGTCTTTTACGTTGTGACTTGCATCAATCATCCAGGCAAGGTCTGTGGCATGATTCATTCCTTTTGCATCCATACCTTCTACCAGTTCGTTAAAAATTAAGAACAACTGGTAAGGGTTGATGGAGCCTACCGTTAAATCGTCATCACCATATTTGCTATCGTTGAAATGAAAACCGGCCAGCTTATTTTCCATCATCAATAAGGAAACAATTTGCTCAATATTGGCGTTGGGTAAATGATGACCTAAGTCAACCAATGTATATGCTTTCGGTCCAAGTTTGGAAGTGTATAAAAGGGATTGTCCCCAGTCTCCAACAGAGGTGGAATAGAAATTTGGTTCGTATGCTTTGTACTCGAGAAATACTTTCCAGTCGGTTGGTAAAGCAGCATAAATTTCCTGTAAACTTTCGTAGGTATTTTGCCATGCCTTTCTAAAATTCAGTTGACCGGGAAAGCAGGAACCATCTGCCAGCCATACGGTTAAAGATTTAGATCCCAATGCTTCGCCTTGTCTTATTACTTCAATGTTATGTTCAATGGCTTCCTTGCGAACCCCTTTATCTACATGTTGTAAGGAACCAAATTTATAGCTTAATTTCTGTGAAGCCTGGTCTTGAAATGTATTGGAATTAACCGCATCAAATTTTAGGTTGTGTTTTGCAGCGAGTGCTTTTATCGCAGCAGCATCTGATGGGATATCCCATGGAATGTGCAATGAGATAGCGCCGCTCGATTGGTTGAGGGCATGCAGCAGACCAATGTCTTCAATCTTTTGTTCTAAATTGCCGGGTTCGCCACCACCACTAAAACGGCCAAACCTTGTACCACCCGTGCCCAATGCCCAACTAGGTATGGCTACCTGAAAATCAACCAGCTTTTGAAGCACTGTCTCAACATCATTGATTCCTGTAGCTGTATAATCAAAACTATGTTTGTGCGCCGACAGATTATTGGTGTTGCTTTCTTCAATCAAACCCTTGTTCAATAACATAATTCCAATTTTTATTCGTGTAATTAAATGTTGATTAGGGTAAATAAAAAACTTCCTTCAAAGGAATGCTAACGGGAGAATTATCCGGATTGGTCTCCATGATATCAACCATATAATGCCACCATTTTTGCATTACCGCACTTTGAGGAAGATTATCCAACACCTGTAGACTTGGGGCCCTTAAAACAGCAAACAAACTACCGGTGCTTTCATCTAAAAAAATAGAATAATCGCTGATGCCGCTTGCTTCCAATAACTGTTGCAAATCGGGCCACAATTCATCGTGTCGCTTTTTATATTGGAATTCCTGCCCTTTGAATATTTTCATTTTAAATGCAACCCTATGAGGCGGTGAATATTTGGGGGTAACTGCGGTTGCAAAAGTTTCGGCTGATTTATTTTCATTGTGCATACGCAAGTAAATTTTTATTGTATCACTACAAATTTATTAGAAAAACAACTGTCGACAGATTAGAAAAACCGTAGGTATTTATCTGCTGATAAGCAAAATAAAACTTCACCGCCATCCATCTTTCCCTTCCACAACATTATCAAATCTTAAATCATCCATAAATCATACTATCAGCTATTTATAAAATGCCAGAAAGTTTTGAACTCTTGCCTTCAAGTCCCATTTTCGGGATTTAGAGGCCACTACAAGGTTTTGAACTCTTGCCTTCAACTCCCCTTTCGGGGAATTTAGGGACCACTACAAAGTTTTGAACCCCTGCTTTCAACTTCCCTCCGGGGGAATTTAAGTGGCCTTCTTTTATCTAACAAATGCCATTGCTACCCCTCCATCTACATTTAAAATATTTCCTGTTGATTTATTCAGCAAGCCTCCTATAAAAGCAAAACAAGCGTTTGCGATATCTTCCGGTAAAATCATTTCATTTAATATAGTACGGTTGGCGTAGTACGCCGGCAATTCCCCTACAGTAATTCCGTATGCTTTTGCACGTCCTTCTGCCCAACCACCTGCCCAGA
Source organism: Ferruginibacter sp. (assembly GCA_041740215.1). Taxonomy (GTDB): domain Bacteria; phylum Bacteroidota; class Bacteroidia; order Chitinophagales; family Chitinophagaceae; genus Ferruginibacter. The sequence continues at coordinate 25,156 of JBGSMI010000352.1, read as the reverse complement.
TATTTGAATCGGCAATAACTGCATCCGGGTTAACTGTGTTTACACGAATATGGTCGCCGCCAACTTCTGCTGCCATTAACCGTGAAAGATGAGCCTGCGCTGCTTTTGCTGAACCATAACCGGCATTGTTAGGTCCTGCCACTACAGAGTTTTTAGAAACAATGTTAATGACGTCTCCACCAATATCCTGCTTGCGCATAACGGCGATGCCTGCCTGCGAAACAAGGAATTGTCCTTTCACCAGAATATCATATAACTTATCCCAATCGGCAATGGTATGATCGGCTATCGTTTTTGAAATACTGATACCCGCATTGTTTACGATGATGTCCACACCGCCAAAAGCAAGGGCTGCACCTTCCATAGCTTTATTGATTGTATCCAAACTGGTTACATCCAGTATCACTGCCGCAGCCGTATCCTTTCCGTATATTTTTGTAAATTCTTCAGTGGCAGAATGCAGCCTTTCTTCATTAATATCGTTGATGATTACGCAAGCTCCTTCGGCTGCAAACCTTTTTGCAATTGCTTTTCCGATTCCACCTGCGCTACCAGTTACCAATGCAATGCGACCGCTCAATGCTTTTGGCTTTGGCATTCTTTGCAGTTTGGCCTCTTCCAGTAACCAGTATTCAATGTTAAACGCCTCTTGCCGTGGCAACGAAGTGTATTCAGAAATTGCTTCCGCACCTTTCATTACATTAATGGCATTGATATAAAATTCTGCGGCTACCCTTGCTGTTTGTTTATCCTTTGCAAAGGTGAACATACCAATTCCCGGGTATAATAAAACTACCGGATTGGCGTCTCTTATGGCCGGACTGTTTGGATGTTTGCAACCGTTGTAATAAGCAGCATACATTTTACGGTAAGCTTCGAATTCAGGTGCCAGTTTTGCTTTTAATGCAGCTACGTCACTCAGGTCAGCGCCGGCAGACAAAGGCAATACCAGCGGACTTATCTTGGTTCTTAAAAAGTGATCGGGGCAACTTGTTCCAAGTGGAGCCAGTCTTTCTAAATCATTTGAATTGATGAATTGTAATATCCGATCATCATCTGTGAAATGACCGATTGCCCCCCTGCCGCCCGAAGGAGGGCTCAAAGAGGCGTCGGCATTTGAGCAAAATCCTCTTAATATGGGCGCTAGTTGTGCAGCCTTTTTTAATCTTTCTTCTTTAGGTAATGATTGAAGTTTTACACCACCAAATACTTCGCCTTTCTTACCATAATTTTCCTCAAGATAAATGGCACAACGTTCCACTACTTCCAATGTGTTCACGTAACTTTCGTACGCCGTATCACCCCAGGTAAATAAGCCATGCGACCCTAGCATAATGCCACGGATACCAGGGTTTTCATCCAGACATTGTTTCAACATAAGCCCCAGTTCGAAACCTGGCTTTTGCCATTTTACCCAGCCGATGGTACCGCCGAATAATTCTTTGGTTATTTTTTCACCATCTTTCGCTGCAGCAATTGCAATAGCTGCATCGGGGTGTAAATGATCTATGTGTTTGAATGGTAAAAACCCATGTAAAGGCGTATCGATGGAAGGCGCTTTAGATGCCAGATCGTAAATGCAATGATTGAACAATTCGACCATTTCATCTTCAAATTCCAAACCACGATACACATTTGTGAGGCTGCGCAAGCGATCTACATATAAGGCAGCCAGGCCGTTCTTTTTCAATGTACCGATATCACCACCAGATCCTTTTACCCACATAACTTCTGTTTCTTCTCCGGTTAAAGGATTTTTCGCCATCGCTTTACAGGAGGTGTTTCCTCCACCATAATTTGTTAACCTTAAATCTGCACCCAATAAATTAGAGCGATAAATCAATAAGGCAACTTCATCACCAGCCAACTCTGCTGCTTTGCTTTCATCCCACAGGTAACTAACATGTTTAAAGTTTGTTGTTTCTACTTCCATGATTTTCTATTTTAAAATTATTATTCCGTTTTAATAAGTTGCCTTTTTACCCTCTTTTGGGGTATGGGGCTTCGTCTTTTTTTCACCTTCGTTGCCGGGGAAAATTGAACCGCCCTAATCATCCCCACATCTATTATGCCCTTAAAGGCTTGTTAATTCATATTTTTTTCCAGAGGCTGTTCTGCTATCCTAAGTTATAGCGGCCTTCGAGGGCTTGAATGCAATCATTCCAAAATAATCAACATTGAAAACGCCATTTCTATGCTACTAAAACAAATACCCCTTTCCAAATATACCTTCCAAAACTCCCAGTTAAAGCGTTGTTCATTTTTCATTGGGCTTTGCCCTCTATTAAGTTATACCGACCTTCGAGGGCTTGAATGCAATCATTCAAAAACAATCAACATTGAAAACACCATTTCTATTGTACTAAAACAAATACCTGTTTCCAAATATACTTTCCAAAACTCACAGTCAAAGCATTGTTCATTTTTCATAGCGCTTTGCCCTATCCTAAGTTATAGCGGCTTCGAGGGCCTGAATGCTATCATTCCAAAATAAATGAAATAGAAATCTCCATTCCCATTTCCACCAAAACAAATTGCCCTTTCAGGAAACACGTTCCATAACTCCCCTTTTGGAACATCCCGATTATTTCGGGAAGGAGCCTGGAACCTCCCCATTTTTTACTTCAATGAATTACCATAACCCACAATTAAAATTGAAAGAATAATAGTAGCTATTCCTATCATGATCGTCTGACTCGTTTTTTTTCCTACTCCTTTCCATTCCTTCAAAACAAGTCCCCACGTGTTGGCAACTAATATGATAAAGGACATGTGTAAAATCCACGAACTAGCGCCGTTGCCTAATTTACTTTCCCCCATGCCGTAAAAGAAAAATTGTAAGAACCACATGGTACCACCCAATGCACAAAGCAGGTAGTTTTTTATCAGCGGTGATTTCTTATCGGTGTAATCACTATAGCTCTTGTTACGGATATTCAATATTACGCACCAAATAAAATTAGTGGTAAGTCCACCCCAGAGAATCACAACAAAAATTACATTATTTCGATATAAGAATTCACCCTCGCCCGGATTGGCTGCTTTCCAAACATCGTTAGCAATAATGCCCATGCTGGTACCTGCTTCTATACCAAAACTAAAACAAGCGCTCAATACACCGGAAACTATAGCAACAAATAACCCAAGGCCGATCTTAAATTCACTGCCCGAAGCATCAATAGTAGCTCCCCGCAGTTCCTTATCTTTCATACCACCCGCCTTGCCACAAATTACGATACCTACTACGCAAACGGCCAGACCTAATAATACCAATTGGCCCCAGGTGGTACCAACTAAATCTGCTATGGTATCTTTTCCTTCGGTTGGTGTAAAATAATAATAGATGGAGGGAATGATGGCGCCAAATACGGAGCATAATCCCAAAATGATGGAGCTGCCCAAAGAAACTCCAAGATAGCGTACGCCGAGGCCATAGGTAAGACCGCCGATTCCCCATAATAAACCCATCGTAAATGTAGCTCCGAATGTGCCGCCGCTTGAATTACGAATGATGTCTGCAAAACCGGGAATAGTAAGATAAGCTGCAACAGGTGGGGCTATCAGCCATGAAAAAAGGCCGCCCACAATCCAAAAACTTTCCCAGCTCCAACCTTTTACCTTTTTGTAAGGCATATAAAAACTGCCAGATGCAAAACCACCTACAAAATGAAAAATAACACCGAGAATAACACCCATTGGTTTAATAAATTTAAAATAAAACAAGCAAACACACCCGAAGTTAACTAAAGCAATATATTTAACTGTACTGAACTGTCATGTAAAAAATACAAAGAATAAAAAAAATTTTAGTGTAAAAATAGTTAAGTAAAATTCTCCCATAAAAAAAGTATGGATACCGACACAGCATACAGGCTGAAGGGCCTACATCGGTGTTGCAACAGTTGACCTAAATAGTGTTATGTTAGGACAAAGGTGGAACATTGATTAATGATCTGAAACTACGAGAAGAGGAGTGATGAATGACGGGTGATGAATGAAGAGTGACGAATGCTGGGAGGTGAGTGAGGAGTAACGAGGAGCGAACGACGAGTGATTTGTAAGGAGCGGCGAGCAGTAAATGACGGGTGATGAATGAAGAGTGACGAATGTTGGGAGGTGAGTGAGGAGTGGCGAGAAGCGAACAACGAGTGATTTGTAAGGAGCGGCGAGCAGTGAATGACGAGCGATGTGTGGTGAGCATGAATGGTCAATGGTCAATGAAATATTTGAACATCAACCACTCACTGATTCACTTGGAAATTAAACTTGGTTTTCCAAAAATTACTTAAAGGCTTTGAGCGCTGCCGTGGGCCTGCCATTGCTGCCCCAGGCGCTCAACGCATAGTTGCTCCAGCTTCTGGCGCCTTCGGGCTCCCAATACATTACGCCTAGGCCCTTGCCATTGGGTACTGCTTTTACTTTCTTTTGCACTGCTATCAATATATCATAAGTGTTCTGCACTTTGGTATCTTCCCCTCCTACTTCTACCACCATTACTTCTTTGCCGTATCTCGCTACCATATCATTCATATTACTCGCAAGATCATCAATGGACAAACTATAATCCGGATTACCCGTGAGCCAGTATGGGTAATAGGATAATCCAATCACATCATATTTTGCGCCATTGCTTTTGGCATTGTCAAACCACCACCTAAATCTTGCATTGTTGTTGCCCTGATCAATGTGCAGTACTACCTTAGACGCTGGACTGACTGCCTTTACTGCATCATAGCCTTTATTTATCAGTTGCACCAGTCCGGGCCAATTGTTAATACTGCCTTCGGGGTAAATCATTCCACCCGAGGTTTCATTGCCCACCTGCACCCATTCAGGAGTAATGCCATTGGCTTTTAGCGCCGACATTACATCAACGGTATAATCGTACAAATCTTTTAACAACTGTGGAAAGTCGTGCCCTTCCCAGGCGGCTGGTTTCTTTTGCTGACCGGGATCGGCCCAGGTATCGCTGTAATGAAAATTGATCATTACCCGCATGCCCCACTTTTTTGCCCTAACGGCCAACGCAACTGTTTCATCTTTACTACAGTGGCCGCTTACTTTATCATCGGACGGATTCACCCAGGTACGCAACCGTACGGTATTGATACCATGATCTTTTAGTATCTGGAAACAATCCTGCCCTACCCCATTTTCGTTGTAAAATTTGTAACCGGTGGCTTCCATCTGCGGCAGCCAGCCAATGTCGGCCCCCTTCACAAAACTATCAATCACGCCGGGTGGCGTATCAGGATTGCTGTTACCCGTACCGGATTTACTGCATGCTGAAAAAGTGATCAGCAAAAAAAGAATATTTATTACTAAAATCCTTGTTTTCATATTTCAGCTAATTTAATGTAGAATCATTTTACTATCACACAATGCGCAGCAGAGAAATACAGCTTGTCACAAAAAACATTTATTACATCTTAAGTAATCCGCGAATAAAAAGTTAAAAAAATATTTGCTAAATTATTTCTCTAACGCAGGTTGCTATTTTTAATTAAATTCCTTCATCAACTTGATCTCATTTCGGTACAACAAAATTTTTCCTTCATTCTCCAATTGCTTTAGCAGGCGGGAAACGACCACTCTGGAAGTTGCCAGTTCATCTGCTATTAAATAATGTGATACCTTAATAACGCTGGATCCGGAGAGCCGTTGTTTCTCCTTCAGGTAAGCAATCAAACGCTCATCCAATTTATGAAAAGCAATACCTTCAATTGATTTCAATAATTCTAAGAAGCGTTCATTAAAACTACGCATAATGTAATTTTTCCAACTGGGATATTTGCAAAGCCATTCGTCTAGTTTAATATGAGGAATGGCAATCATTTCCACATCATCTTCGGCGATGGCTTTTACCTCGCTCTTTTTTGCTTCCACGCAGCAACTATAGGCCATCGAGCAACTTTCATTGCTGGATAGATAATACAACAGTATCTCCTTGCCGTTCTCATCCATTCTCAACACTTTTACGGTTCCTTTTACCACAATGGGCATCATGCGGATATACTTGCCGTAATCCATAATGATATCCCCTTCCTTAAAATGTTTGATCTCGCCAAACTGGTACATTTCCTTTACCAGTGCGGGCTCAAAGGTTGCATCAAAACTTGAAATGGTCGTCATGTTATTTATATAAATTTTATGCAATGCGATTAAATCCGATGTGTATGATCAATGGTTAAGCCGAGTTTAATAAGTCCTTTCAACTTTGTTCCTCCAAAGTTAATTCTTAAATAGACATTCGGCGGAAAGGAAGGAAACTGTTTTAGAGATTGATTCGAAAGAGAAATCGGGTACGTAAGGCTCAGATTCAGCACCTGTAGCAGCCATGCATCCAATGAAAGCCACGGCGGGTCTACAATAGCCTTGATTTCCTAATACCTTTTGAAAAATCATTGTATTATCCGTGTCAATTAATTCAACATTTATCGGCTTAAGATGCAATATTTTTTTACCAGTGGGAGTTACTATCACAAGTAAACTATTTTAAATACCATTAATCCAGTCGCTAAACCTGTAATGGCGGATTTTTTAACACCATGCAACTTCATACAAAAAAAGTAATAGCCCGGGAATTTATCATACTATTGATCACCATCTTTTTGGTAATAGGGGCATTTGCAGGTACGTACATCTATAACTCCCTGCAAAATAACCAGACCCTGCAACTGGATGATGCGATTGTAAAAAAAACAGCATTTGCTGAGGGCTTAGCCAAACCTTATAAATTGAAAATGAAAAACCAGCAATGGTTTTATGATAAGAACAACGAAATAGTAGACTTAACCCACACGGAAATAAACAGTCCCTACAAACTGTGGCAGCGATTAGATTACCTTGCCGCTACCGATAGCATCCAGATAAAGCTGGACAGTGTGTGGACGCCGGAAATTAAGGAGCTGCTGGTGACCATTGATTTTGACAATCCTCAAAAATTAATCGCCTTTATTGATAAAAACCGGCTGACAGAAAGTGACTCGGCTGATTTTTCAAGATCGACCGCCATCTATACTGAAATTGAAAAAGTAAAAAAAGTAAAGGCCACTTACAAAGCCAAACTGTTTTCGTTTGATAAACAGGTAAATTTTGCAGGCTGGATCCTGTGCATCACATTGATTGTGCTGTTTGGATTGCGCTATCTTTTTTATGCGATCGGCTGGAGTGTGAGAATTTTGAAGCAGAAGGGATAGAGAAAGTAAATTATTACAGCTTTGTAGTTTGCTCAGTATAAATATAACTTGAACCTAAAAAAAACGATTTCTATTCAGAACGCCGTTGTTGTGTGGCTGACCAACAACCGAAGTTTCCTAATTTGAAAATGCGTTCCGTTTATGATAAGTTACTACGCTATTTTCAAACAACTTTTAGAGACTAAGCTTCGGCTGTTGGTCAGGAGACGCAACAGCGGCTGGCCGGGATAGCTGATCTCTTTTAAGAGCATCATTATAAGCGTTTTAAAACTACAACTGAATTCAATCCTCATCAACTAGCAAATAAAAACGATTGCTATTCAAAACGCCGTTGTTGTGTTGCTGACCAACAACCGAAGTTTTCTAATTTAAAAGTGCGTCCCGTTTATGATGAGTTACTACGTTATTTTCAAACAACTTTCTAAAGCTAAGCTTCGGCTGTTGGTCCGGAGACGCAACAGCGGCTTGCAGGGATAGCTTATCTCTTTTAAGAGCATCATTATAAATGTTTTAAAACTGCTACTGAATTCAATCCTCATCAACCGGCAAATAAAAACGATTGCTATTCAGAACGCCGTTGTTGTGTCTCTGACCAACAACCGAAGTTTCCTAATCTAAAAGTGCGTCCCGTTTATGATGAGTTTCTACGCTATTTTTAAACAACTTTTAGAAGCTACGTTTCTAATCTCACGTTTGCTTTCCCAGAGAACCGTGCGTTGCTGTATCTCTGCCGGGGCGGACTTTCTGTTTTAAATAACAAATGGTTGGCTACTCGATGGATTGTATTTTATACAAGGTCTCAGTTAAAGGATGTCTTTAAATTTTACGGGATTTTGTCGGCCGTCTTTTATCGACAGAATATGAATTTCATTCTCCAAAATTTCATAAAAAATTAAGTAGTCGCTTACGATCTTTATTCTTATACTTTCTGTTGTTGTTTTTTTTCCAATAAAAGGATGAAAAGTTAGAAGTTCAATTTTTTGTAAAAATAGCTTATCAAGCTTTTTACTAAATCTTGAAGACTTGTTTCGATTTATCCAATATTCAAGAATTTGAAACCTTTCTATCAATGCTCGCCTGGACCAAACTATTTCTTTAACCATTCATTAATAAGTTGATTGGCTTCTTCATGTGTAAAGCTGTCGCCATTTTTAATTTGTTGCCTCGCTTCTTCTATATCAGCTTTCTCTGCTGCTGAAAGCACATAAGCATTTGATTCATCAATTTGTAAATCCAACAATCTTGTTGCTTCCTCTAAAAGCACAGTATCATCCGTTTGACGGATCTTTTTAATTAATAATTCTTGTAATTCTTGATTAGACATTTGCTCTTTTTACCAAATTTAATAAAATAAATTAAAAATACCTTGGGGCGGTTTGTACACTCCCGCTGAAGGGCGTGTACGGCAGGCCGACTGCCATCATTTATACGATTGCGAAACAAGCGTTATTCATCTTGTTTCTCGTGATACACTCCGGCCCCAAACAAATGATAGTGAGCAAACTGAAGCCGAGGTTACATTGTCCTGAACTAACTTTTGGCAATGAATTGTTGGGCGGATATTATTTTATTTTACTCTCAGCACATAGAAGCTAGATGTTTTTTTATAAGGAGACGGTGCCTTCATTAAATTCATTCCTGTGGCGGTTGATGACGCTGTAAGTTGTTTAATTGTCATTTCTGAAACCTTAAAAACATAGAATCCGTTATCAATGTAAAATTCTTTTTCAAATTTGTCAGACATTGACAAAGTCATGAAATTTCTAAAAAATAATGGTGCATTGTTTTCCTCGTAATTGATGAAGGACACTTTTGTTTTCTTTTTTGGATTGTCACTTCTAGCTACATCTATTTTTGACGATGTTTTAGGAAGCTTTGGATCTGATTTTGCATTTAATGCGAACTGAATTTTGTATACTGTTGACTTTGGGGCGATGAAAGTTACTTGTTCAGGCTTAATTGAACTACTAAAACCTGACTCAGCACTTAGTAGGCTGTAGCCAAAATAAGAATATGCTGTACTCCTTTTTGAGTTGGATTTTGTCAATATTTCGTCAGACCAGTAATTTAGCTTGTCATTATTTTTTACAAGCGATGATTTTTTCCAGTCAATGTAGAGTGGAACGCTCAACTTATTATATACTGAGAATGAATATGATCCGTTGTCTGACCAGAAAGAATAGGCGATTCTAACTGTGTCATTTTCAAATGAACTCTCCTTATTTGTAGAGCTTGACATTGGTTTTGTTTCATATAAATGTGCAAGTTTTGGGCTACAGCTCATTGATAAAATGGTCACAGTTATGAGAAAACTAAATAGGTACTTTTTCATTTTAATAAAGTTTGATTTTTAGGGTGTTTTAAGGTTGCGCACAACGTATTTATTTGCGCTAATATACACCACTTCCTCCAACCTCCAATTTTTGAGAACCACCACTTTATAACGCTTTACAAAAAAACACGCTGCCCCATTGCAGCACCGCAAATACAGCTGCAATTAAATTTAGATCATCCGGCAAAAAACTGATGCTTTTAGAGAATAACTACTGCCCTATAAAAAAAAGCCATCCAGCTTAACATCCAACTGAAGGCCTATAGCAACAAAAAAATGACCAGCAATAAAATCACCGGCCATCAATTAAACAAAACACCCTCAAAAAATTTAACAGGCTTTCCCTTCCACCCCTACCGCATCCAATATTTTCTCCAGCGGACAAAATTTGGTGAATGAAGATTGCAGTAAATTAACGCCTACAAATACGCCCAGCCAAAGCCAGCCCATACCAAAAAAATAAGTGAGCACAATACTGGCCAGCACCATGGCGCCTGCACCAGCACGAACAATTCTTTCTCTCATGTTGTATAATTTTTTATGAATTAATAACTTGCTTTTTCAACCGGCACTATAAAGGCCCGGATGGGAAAAGGCCCTTCCATTGCCTCATTGTATTCTTTAATCAAGCCCATCGCATGCTCTGCATTTGCATCGGTGGTAAAACTGAATATAAACAGCGAATCAAATTGCTCATCGCCACTTGCAAACCAGTCTGCCAGCAGGTTGGGGGTTTGGTTGTCTTTAAAGCCAATTACATCCGTGGCGCTGAATACATGGATATTGGCTGCTTTAAATATTTTGCTAACATCCTGCTGGTATTCTTTTAAACTGGTTACTATAAAAAATTTCATCGTTAAAAGTTTAGGTTATTTTTTAGATTTTTTACGCATCATTTTAAAATACAGTAAAGGCACTACAATCAACGTAAGAAAGGTAGAAGTGATCGTTCCGCCCATCAATGAAATGGCAAGCCCCTGGAAAATAGGATCAAACAAAATGATGATGGCCCCCAAGGCTACCGCGCCTGCGGTTAATAAGATCGGCGTGGTGCGTACCGCACCTGCTTCAATGATGGCCTGCTTCAGCGGAATATTTTCCCGTAGCCGGATATTGATAAAGTCAATCAGCAACACCGAGTTTCGCACCATCACACCCGCCAGTGCGATAAAACCAATCATCGAAGTAGCAGTGAAATAAGCACCCAGCATCCAGTGGCCCAACACAATGCCCACCAGCGATAATGGAATGGCTGCCAGCATTACCAGCGGCACCGTAAAGTTTTGAAACCAACCCACGATCAAAATATAGATCAATAAAATAACCACCGCAAATGCAATCCCCAGGTCACGGAACACTTCAAAAGTGATCTGCCATTCGCCATCCCATTTCAATGTATAATTATCTTCCAGTTCGGGTTGGTGTGTATATTCTTCTTTCAGTGAAAAGCCCTTTGGCACCGCAATGTTTTTTAAACTATCCGAAATATCAGCGATAGCATAAGAAGGGCTTTCCAGATCGCCGGACATATCAGCCAGCACATACACTACTTCTTTTTGATTCTTGCGATAAATACTTTTCTGTTTGATCTGTTTAGTCACCGTCACCAGGTCCCTGATGGGCACTGCATTTCCCTGCATCCCTACAATTTTCAGATCTAATATATCATCCATGCTGGCTTTATCTGCATCGGTCAACTGCAACCTGATAGCCGTTTGATTGAAGGAAGCCGGCTGGTACACATTGCCCGCATGCATCCCCGACAATGCAGCGTTTACCGTAGCCGTTACCTGTGCAGTTGCCACGCCATAACGCATTGCTTTTTCTTTATCCACCTGCAGGTGATACTCCAGTTGATCGGCTTCCACCATCCAGTCTGCATCCACTACGCCAGTCGTTTTATTAAACAGGTCTTTTACCTGACTTGCAATTTTTATTTGCTCATTGTAATCCGGTCCATAAACTTCTGCTACCAGGGTGGACAATACCGGAGGTCCTGGTGGCACTTCCACAATCTTTACATTGGCATTGTATTTCTTAGCAATCACTTGTATGGGTGTCCGCATCATTTTCGCAATGTCATGACTCTGGATACTGCGGTGTTCTTTATCTACCAGGTTCACCTGGATGTCGGCCACATTATCGCCCCGGCGTAAATCATAATGCCTTACCAATCCGTTAAAACTAATGGGTGCCGATGTACCAATATAAGCCTGGTAATTCTCTACCAATGGTTGTCTGGAAACATACTCCGCAATATCTTTTGCAACGGCCTGTGTCTTCTCCAGCGTCGTTCCTTCCGGCATATCAATCACCACCTGGAACTCATTCTTGTTATCAAAAGGCAACATTTTCAGCGCCACCGATTTGGTATAAAACAACATCATCGAACCCAGCAATATCCCAACGATACTTAAGATAAAAGTCCAGCGTTTCCACCTCGATTCCAGCAATGGGTTAATAGCTCCTCTGTATATTTTATAAATGCGGCTATCTTCCAGTCTGGCTGGTTTGGTGTCTTCATGATGAATGCCTTTTTGCTCTTTTTCACGCAGAAAAATATAACCGAGATATGGGGTTAATGTTAGTGCCACAATCAACGACAACATCATGGCAATAGAAGCACCAATCGGCATCGGGCTCATATAAGGTCCCATCATACCGGATACAAAAGCCATGGGCAACACTGCAGCAACAACAGTAAACGTTGCCAGAATAGTTGGGTTGCCCACTTCATTGATGGCATAGATAGCAGCCTGCAAAGGCGGCAACTTTTTCATCTTAAAATGCCGGTGCATATTCTCGGCAATAATGATGGAATCATCCACTACAATACCCGTGATAAATACCAAGGCAAATAAGGTGATCCTGTTAAGCGTGTAGTCCATTGCGTAGTAACTGAACAGTGTGAGCGCAAACGTAACCGGCACCGATAAAAACACCACCAGTCCGCCACGCCAGCCCATTGCCAGCATTACAAATAAGGTAACCACCACAATTGAAATGAATAAATGGAATAATAATTCAGATACTTTATCAGAGGCCGTCTGCCCATAATTTCTGCTCACGGTCAACTGCACATCATCGGGCAACAATTCTTTTTTAAGATGATCCACTTTATTAATAATCTGCTCTGATAATTTCATCGCATCCGAACCTTTCTTCTTGGCCACACTCAATGTAATGGCCGGGTAATTCGATTTAAAAGCCGAAGCCTTTGCCGTATCTGCCTGGCCATATCCAAACAACACATATTGATTGGAAGTTTCCGGGCCATCTTCAATGGTTGCAATTTGTTTTAAGTAAACCGGCTGCTGTGCGTTGATGCCTACAACGAGATTAGCCACATCCTCTGCAGTGGTTAAAAAATTGCCGGTCTCTACAGAAAAAGCAGTATCATTTTGCAACAGGTTGCCAGCAGGCATTTGAAAATTGCTGCCCTGGATTTGTTTGCTGATGGATAAAAAATCGACTTTATTTTCAGCCATTTTATTTTTATCCAGCAATACTTTTACCTCACGGCTACGGCCACCCAAAATATTGATGTCCGACACATCCGGAATTTTTTTCACCTCGTTGGTCAATGCCTGTCCAATTTGCTTCAGCCGGTAATCATCATATTTTTCGCTCCACAGTGTAAGGCCCAAAACAGGCACATCATCAATCGCTCTTGTCTTGATCAACGGCAGCGTAACACCCTGCGGCATCTTGTCCATATTCTTCATCAGTTCACTGTACAATTTCACCAGCGAACGTTCCACATCTTCGCCCACATAAAACTGCACAATCAGCATGGCCTGCCCTTTCATCGAAGTAGAATACACATATTCCACCCCTTTCACATTGGAGATCATTTTCTCCAAAGGCGCTGCCACCTTGGTTTCCACATCCTTCGGCTCAGCACCGGGATAGCCAATAAAAATATCTGCCATCGGCACCTGTATCTGCGGTTCTTCTTCCCGTGGAATTAAAAATGTGCTGTAGGCGCCGATCATTAAAAAGGCCATCATCAGCAGGATCGTTAATTTCGACTGCAAAAAAGCCTTGGCTATATTTCCTGAAAATCCATTTTTCATGTGTGTAATATTAAAAGCCTCCTTAAGCCCCTCCGAAGGAGGGGTTTCAAGAGTGTTAAAATTGTTAGATTATTCTTTGTTGTTTACTTAGTATTTATTTTTTTACCGGCATTAAATCTATGGTCATCATCGTTGTGTCAGCCGATAGCTATCGGCTCCCTTGTACGTCATACCGTTATTGAAATTTTACCACCAAATAAAAAGAGCCCTTTCTTTTCAAACCCTTAAAAGCTGTTTCAAGTTTTGGTTTCTAAGAACCCCCTTTGGGGGGCAGGGGGGCCGCCTCTACCACTAAATAAAAAGAGCCCTTTCTTTCAAGCCTTTAAAAGCTATTTCAATTCTCAGGGTCCAAGAACCCCCTTTGGGGGGCAGGGGGGCCGCCTCTACCACCAAATAAAAAAAGCCCCATCTTTTCAAACCCTTAAAAGCTGTTTCAAGTTTTGGGTTCTAAGACCCCCCCCTTGGGGGGCAGGGGGGCCACCTTCACACCATTGTACAACTTCCCATCTGCACTTACAATAAAGGTTTCATTCATTTCCAGCCCCGATAAAACTTCCACATTATCGCCATAAGTTTTACCCAATCTCACCCAGCGCAACAATGCTGTATTATTGCTGCTAATGGTGTACAAACCAGTCAACTGATCTTTATGCTCAATACTTGAAAGCGGCACCATCACTGAATTACCGGTTGCTTTCATTGCACCAACTTCCTTCACAGCAATCGCAACATTGGCATACATGCCAGCATACAAACCCTTCTTTTCATTATCGGGAATGCTTACTTTAATGATGTATTGTCCACCGGTGTATTGTGAGGATTGATTGATTTGAGAAACGGTTCCTTTGATTGTTTTATCCAGCGCCTTAATCGTAACAATCGCTTCAGTTCCCTGCCTTATCTGATTGATTGAGTTTTCGGGAACAGCGGCACTTACCTGGTAACTACCACTCTGCTCAATGGTCAATATCGGCATCCCCGGACTCGCCATGCTACCTGCATCCGCCAGTTTTTGTGTAACAATTCCGGAGAACGGAGCCGTTAAACTGGTATAGCCCAACTGTGCATTTACTTCATTGCGCATTTCTTTGGCACCATCCATTCTTGCTTTGGCTGCATTGTATTGCAGGGTTACATTGTCTAATTCTTTGGCGGTGGCACTTTGTTGTTTGTACAGCGCCGTAAACCGGTCAAAGTCTTTTTGAGCGCTGCTCACTGCGGCCTGTGCTTCTGCAATTATCGCATCTGTTTGTCCACGCTTTGCCATCATATCCTGGTTGCTAATGGTAGCCAGCAACTGACCTTTATTTACATGATCGCCCACCTTCACTTTCAACATGGTAATATATCCCATCACCCTGGTACTGATATTCGCCGTTTGCGACGCTTCAATTTGTCCGCTTACGTTGATGCCTTGTTGTAGATCACCCGACGGCTTAGCAACGGTTACAACAATCGCTGCATCCGTATTTGCAACCGGATCGTTTTTATCTTTCGAAGAGCAGGCCGCTAAAAACAGCAGCCCCATACCGGCAAATAATTGAAGTATTTTTTTTGTACTGACTATCATGCTCATTTTATTTTTAGTTGTTTTTATTATTGGTCGTTACGTTACCGGGTGGGTCACTCCTTAAAGAGTGGCTCACCCAGGGTATTTCGATTTCTTGAATCCTCCGCCGTATCGCCGGGTGGGTCACTCCCTAAAGAGTGGCTCACCCAGGTAGGCTGCTTGACCGAAGACGCTTGCCTTGATCGGGTGTATCGCCGGGTGGGCCACTCCCTAAAGAGTGGCTCACCCCGAGTAGGCTGCTTTACCGACCACGCTTGCCTTGGCCAGGTAGATCGCCGGGTGGGTCACTCCTTAAAGAGTGGCTCACCCAGGTAGGCTGCTTGACCGAACACGCTTGCCTTTAGCGGGTGGATCGCCGGGTGGGTCACCTCTTAAAAGGTGGCTCACCCTGGGTATGCGTCTTTGACCGATCACTCTGCTACCCTATTCCGCCGTATCGCCGGGTGGGTCACTCCTTAAAGAGTGGCTCACCCAGGTAGGCTGCTGTACCGACCACGCTTGCCTTGGCCGGGTGGATCGCCGGGAGGGCCACTCCCTAAAGAGTGGCTCACCCCGGGTAGGCTGCTTGACCGAACAAGCTTACCTTGACCGGGTGTATCGCCGGGTGGGTCACTCCTTAAAGAGTGGCTCACCCAGGTAGGCTGCTTGACCGAACACGCTTGCCTTTACCGGGTGGATCGCCGGGTGGGTCACTCCTTAAAGAGTGGCTCACCCCGAGTAGGCTGCTTGACCGACCACGCTTGCCTTTACCGGGTGGATCCCCGGGAGGGCCACTCCCTAAAGAGTGGCTCACCCCGGGTATGCTTTTGCCTGTTTAAAAAGCTAAGCGCATAAAAAGTTGAAATGCTTTCAGGCAAACGTGAATGAGCAATGGGTGAACGCATTCAAGTACACCGGGTGAGCCACCTTTTAAGAGGTGACCCACACTATCACGCTATATTAATTACCCGTTGCAGTCAGCAATTGCAAATATGCCTTTGCTACATTCGTATTAAACACCGCCTGCGACAACGCAAACTTTTGCTGCGATAGCTGTGTTGTAGCCATCAATACATCTGTTGTATTTACCAACCCCTGGTTATAGCGATTTTGTAAAATCTGCAACGATTCTGTTGCCCGTGCGATTGAACTTTTTTGTTGCTGAATATCAAATTGTGCATCTGCCAAATCACGGTAAGCTTTGTTCAATTCCAACTGACTTTGCTCTTGTTGCTGACTTAGTTGTTCGGCTAATTTATTACGTTCTAGTTTTTGTGTAGCAAGGGTATTTTTAACGCTGTTGCCTTTAAAAATATCCCAGGTGAGTTGCAAGCCGGCCAGATAGGCATTGGCACCAAAACCCAACATGCTGTTATCATTCAACTGGTAGCTACCAAAAGCATTGAGCTTAGGCAGCCCACTTTTTTTATTGGCAGTTATCATTAAATCAGAAGCCTCCAATGCTTTCTGCATTGCTAAAAAATCTGACCGGTTGGCGGCGACCTTTGTGGCCGTTGTACTTACTGCGTCGGTTGTTGTCAATGCATTGTCAACTGTATAAATAACGCCATCGGGCTGGCCCATTAACAGACTCAAATAATCGGATGCATTGCGGATATTGCTATTGGCTTTTGCGAGGTTGGTTGTTACCGTAGTTACCTGCACCTGTGCATTTAGCAGATCCGACTTTTGTATTAATCCCTGTTTAAAATGATTATCTGTAAATGTGTAAACAGATTGAGTGGTTTGCAGGGCCTCTTCCAACACCTTTACCGCATCGTAGGCCAGTTGCAATTGAAGGTAGGCTTTCTGCACTTCATAAGTTAAATACTCTTTGGTGCGTTGGGTTTTGTATTGGTATAATTCGGTTTGTTTGGCGCTTGCTTTTCTTTTGTACAACAGGTCCATATTGATGAGTGGTTGCTGCAGCTCGAGCTTAGTGGTAAAATCGCCAGTGCTACCCGGATGATTTAGCAGGGCGGGATTAAAATCATTTTGAGTAATGGATTTTTGCTGTAGCTTAAAGCCAAAAGCATTGAGTGGATTGTTAGTGCTCATGGCTGTGTAAGAAAAACCTATCTGCGGCAAGTAAATGGCTTCGGTCTGTTTGTAGTTGCTTGCTGCAATGCTTTCGTCCAGTTTGGCCAGTTTTACGGATTTGTTATTGCTGATAGTAGCCGCTATGGCATCTTCCAGCTTTAAAACTTTCGTACTATCCTGCGCCGAAACGGTTGATAAGCCTGCATTCAACAACCCGGCAACTACCACTACCATTGTAATAAAATATTTTTTCCTGCTCATCCCTTTTTTCATTTAGGGCAAAACTAAGCGCAGCAAAACGGGCGTTTGGTAACATTTGTAACTTATGAAGGTGGGAAGGGGAATTCCCATTGGTCAATTTCTTAACTGTTGAACAATGCACTATGAGGAGGTTTGTGCATTCCAGATGCAGGGCCGGTACGACTCAGTGTCGGTGGGGTTTTCGCCTAAAATACAGATGAGTTATAATGTTGCACGTGCGAAACCCCGACGCTGAATGCGTCCTTACATTCGGGCAGCGCTACTTCGAAATTTATTAATTCAGGTAATGTGTTGGCCAGAAATTTCGACGAGTATGGTTTGCGAAAACGCTGTAGGGGTACCCTGTTAATTGGAACACTTTTCTGTGTCTGGGTTTCAGGCAGGGGTTTTAAAAATTTAAGGTGTATCCAGTGAAAACCCCGGCGGGATATAAGCGCCCCGAGGGTTGTTGGATAGTCCCCTGGTCTATGAAATTAATAATGAAATTTACAGGCGATGATTTCAATTACATCTTCTTGTACTTTATATATAAGGCGGTGTTCATCAGTTATTCTACGAGGCCAACAACCTGCATAATCATATTTCAATGCGTCAGGTTTACCTGTCCCCTCAAAAGGCGTTTTAGCACTTTCGACAATTAGCTTTTTCAGCCGGTTAAAAATCTGCTTATTATCAGTTTGCCAATTGTTGTATTGCTCAAAAGCAACCGGAGTAAAAAGGATTTTCCTCATATCTCTTCGGGCTTTAACTCGACAAATTCGCCTTTATTGGCTTGTGCCAAAGATTTGTCGAGCATAGCTTTATTGGTTGGGCTGCTCATTAGGTAAGCAGTAGCATCTAATTCTTCTGCCACCGTAATAACAATAGGTTTTGACTTGAAATTTGCTTTGATCGCCTCTATCATATCATCGGTAATATCCTGCGCTGACTCTAAATGATAAGTGGTGTGCATGATAATTATTTTTTAGTGTTCGTATTTCTTTGCTTTTGTTATAGCCTGGATTTTTAAATTCCATTTATAAGCTTGACTGAAGCAATCAAACTCTTGTAAATGTAAACCACTTTTATGGACTTTTAAACATGCGAGGCCAGGTACCATTTTGTCATTCAATCGCAATAAACCAACTTCATTTCCAGCGGGGTTTCGCACTATAAAAAGGTTCCGTTATAATGTTGCGACTGCGAAAGCTGATTGTTCTAATAAAAATTCTCAACTATCAGCAATACTATTGTTATCTATATTTCCATGCAATGATAAAAAAACAACGAACTGAACTTATGGCTTCACCTGCCTGAGTGCTTTAAACTCAGAGCCTGCTTTCCATTGCGGCCATTTTTCTTCAAAGGCTAAACGCTTACCAACACGGAATAATAATTTCAGTTCCTGAATCGCTCCGTCCATCGTCCAGCTAGTTGCATCGAATTCATCAGATGGGCGATGGTAGTGTTTATCATTGAATTCATCCTGTAATTTTTTACCAAATTCTTTTCCTTTTCCTTCAACATCAATTCCGGGTTCTGTAAATAGCGCAGGTATACCGGCTTTGGCAAAATTGAAATGATCAGAGCGATAATAATAGCCGGCTTCGGGATGTGTTTCAAATGAAACATAACCACTATCTTTTTCAATTTCCTCTTTTAAATAATCTTCCAGTTCTGATTGTCCTTGTCCAACAACAACAATGTCTTTAGTTCTGGTAAACGGGTTTAGCCCATCGATATTTATATTGGACACTGTTTTATTAGCAGGATAAATAGGGTTTTGTGCATAATAAGCTGATCCCAAAAGCCCTTGCTCTTCTGCCGTAACACAAAGAAAAATAATGGTACGCTCAGGCGGTGTTTTTAAACTTTTGAATGCTCTTGCAAGTTCAATTAATCCGGCCGTTCCGGTGGCATTGTCCAATGCGCCATTATAAATTGAATCTCCATTTTCATCTGGTTTGCCTACACCCAAATGATCCCAATGTGCTGTATAAATAATTACTTCATCAGGATGTTTTGAACCGGTGATCTTGCCGACTACGTTGTAAGATTTATTGTAGGTGGGAGCTACCTTCATAGTCGTAGATAATTGGAGGTTTAAAGGAACTGCTTTAAATCCTGGGTTATTTGCTTTAACAAGCAAGGTTGAATCAAAACCTGCAGCAGTAAACAATTTGTTGGCAACCATTTCGGTCAACCAGCCAATTACATCACAATTTTTAATGTCCTTGTTTCGGTTATCCAGTTGCAGCCTCGATGTATTGAAACTATTTTGTTGCACAACGAAAGGATAACTTGCTGCGGCGGTATTGTGAATAATGAGACATCCTTTAGCTCCTTGTCTTGCAGCCTCTTCAAACTTATAGGTCCAGCGGCCGTAATAGGTCATTTCGCTCCCTTTAAACAATGTGGTATCGCCTACCCAAAATCCGGGATCATTCACCATTACCATCACTACTTTACCTTTCACATCCAGGCCTTCATAATCGTTCCAGTTATATTCCGGAGCAACCACACCGTAGCCTGCAAATACCAGATCCGAATTATTGAGGCTAATGTTTGAATCTGTTTTGTCAGTCCATATAATGTAGTCATCAAAAGCCCTTAAATTGAAATTCCCTTTTGGGGATTTTACCTGCATGGAAGGGGCTGCGGTAGCGAGGATGTTTACCATGGGCACTTCCTGTAAAAAACTACTACCATTGCCCGGCTCTAAACCCACCGCTTTAAATTCTTGTTGCAGATAACTGGTGGTCCTTTTTTCTCCTTCGGTAAAAGGTTTGCGACCCATAAAAGAATCAGCGGCCAGTACCGAAATATGTTGCTTCATACTATCGGCGCTAAATGCTACCTGTCCGTCATCTTGCCTGGCATTTTGAGTGCATGCTGCCAAAAGTATTAGGTTGAAGATTGGAAGAAATTTCCGGAATAAATGCATACGTTTTTTTTTAGAAGTTGAATAGATTTTTGCCTGGTGCTAATTTATTAGAAGTAGTGTTAAGTTAAGTGTGAATTTTCCGATTTCTAAAACTGTCACCTTTGAAAATATGTAAACCTGTGTTCCAATATTCCTTTCCTTAGTAGTAAGTGGAGTTTCAACATTTCATTGATCACCCAACTACTAAACGATCTTTAGATCACCATCAAAAGCGGGCTTGCTGGCAGGTGCTCCTCGCCATTAAAGAAGGAAGCTATTGAACTCAACTGGTTTTAACTGATTCTTTTTTTATTGCTGGCTTCAACCCATTTATCTTTTTTACAAACAGGACAAATAAGCTGTGCAACCAGCTCAGATTCTTTCGAATAACCACAAAATACGCAGGAATAAAATCCCGCCCTATTTATTTCCGTTACTTGCTTGTCCAGCGAATGGGGCATTACCGGTAAGCCATATTTCACTTCTTCATCCGAATAAAAAAATACGCTGATGCCGCCATTCGTTTCTATGATCGCATTTTCTACCTGCCCCAGGTGTGAGATAGCTTTTAACCGAAGTTCAGCAAAAAATTCATCCTGCCCCAGCGCCTCCTTCCTAAAGTTGTCAATAGCAAACCTTCCATCTTTTATCAGGCAAACAGGACTGCCTTCTACCAATCTTTCTAACTTTTTACTTTTGCCAACCCAGTGTGTAACGAAACTATATAAGCCGATTATCATGATAAAAACAATAATAGCTGGAATAAGTCCTACGTCTTTATAAAACATCGGGTCGCCTGCCGCAGACCCAAGACCGATAATGACAACCAGTTCAAAAACGGATAGTTGTTTAACGCCCCTTTTGCCCAATATACTCAGGCTGATTAGAACTACAAGAAACATAACCAGTGTACGCACAATGACTTCGGGCAAAAAGATCCATTCTTCGCTGCCCAGCATTAATTCTTTCCAGCTAAAGTTTTTTATTTGTAGAAAATGCATAGTTGTACTTTTTATCCTTGTTGACTTGTTTACACCATTGCTGGTAACTAAATAAAATAAAGTTTATTGAGGCTCCAATAACGTGGGTGGGAACAAATGTAAGGCTTTAACATGCAAAAATAAATTTGGTAAAGCCCAAATGAAAACAACTCTTTCATTATTTTTTTATACTCGTGCATTTTGGTAAATCTATATTCCAGAAATTAGATTCGTTGAACGAACGGTGCCACTAGGAGTACACCAATCTCATTTCGGTACACGATATTGTTTCAGTCAGGGCGGGGTTTTCGCACTAAAAGATCGATGAGTTGTAATGCTTCAACTGCGAAACCAAGACGTTGAATACGTCCTAACATTCGGGCGACCCTGATTCAAAATTTGTAAATCCAGGTAATGTATTGGCATGAAATGCCGACTAGGATCATTTGCCAAAACACTCAGTGGGCGCAAACTAATTGAGCACTTTTTGCGGCGGGGTTTCACGCAGGTTGATTTTGAAATTTAAGGTGTATACTCTGAAAAACCTGCTCGGACAAAAGGCTCAATCGATACATGCCCAATCTGTATGATGGATAATTTATGAATATGAAGTTAACGATAATATAACCTGTTTAATCGCCAGAGGGTGCATTTAAAATTGTCGGAAGGGTTGCCAACCTTGTTCAGGTTCTTTTCTACTAAAAACCACTTAAAAGGTTGGCAACCCTATACCTGGCTGAGACAATTTTAAATACGCCCTCGCCAGAGTTTCAAAACTGGAGGCAACTGTTAACCATACCCATGCTTCAGCTTTATCCAAAAAATCATGCTTCCCTACACGTATTTTATTAATAATACGGAAGTTCTGTATAATCAAAATCTGGTGTAGCAACTTGTAACTTTCGGGTTTTGCGAATGTAGGGTGAGTTGCAAAAATGAATACCCGAAATTGAAATGCATTGAGTAGCTTTCGCATTTTTACTTCTCCACTTTTGGCTAGAATTTAATTGCTGGTGTTTCAGTACAAGCGAAACTTGGTTGTTGCAAGTTAATTTATCTTACAAAATAAAGCGTGTAATATGAATTCACATTAACTAGTACTCCATTCACTTTATATGACTTGAAGGAATTCACACAACCCCTTTTTTTGCAGGATAATCCCTGATTTATTGAGCGAAACTCTTCATTAATTTCCGATACTTTATAAAGCCTGTTAATTGCAGGTAAATAAATTTCGTAATCGTATTTACTTAATAGTCCATTGTCAGTGCCGTATGAATTCCGAACTTCCAGGGTATCATTGGTGTTGCTGTAAGAACTATTTAATTGATTCAAAGAAAAAGTATCCAACAACGATGTAAAATTGGACATTTTAGTAAATTTTCTAACTATTATAGTTTCCGTTTCAGCAGCCTGAAATGAAACCAGACTAAAATTTACAGTCGCATTGGAACATTCGTAGCTACAGGAAAAAAACGCAATAGAAATAATTATGAAAAAAGTAAAAAGCTGTCTCATCAAATTAAATTAAGAATATATGATAATCATTTATCTATTGCAAGACATGTCTTTAGAAGTGAATTCAAAATCTTTTCCTCCTTCTTAATAATTTTGCCGATATTGTTTTATCCAAATTTTCGACTTCGCACCTAAAAATTTGCCAGTTAAAGATAGGCTGAAAAAAAATTAAAAATGATAGTTTTTATGTTGCGCTTTTATTATTTACAAATAAGGATATTTAAAACCCGAACTTTTCTAATCCCATTTTTACCAAACAGATGAAGCGCTCCACCCGCTTTATTTGGTTGCACTGGCCTAACTATTTCCATGCAAAAATGATACGAGCCTTAAAGACTTTTTGATTATAGCAAAAGCACCATTTCATTGAATGCACAGCGGAAACAAGATCCACAAAACAGCTTTTGCTAATACAGGGTGAGCACCAAAATACCTGATCAGTATCAATCACACCATAGTGGATCTTTGGTTAAATAAAACTTGTATCGTTTGGCTAAACCTATATTGTTGGTGTTGCAGAGACGATAACTTGGTGCTGGTCTCCTGCAAAATTTTCTTGGTACCGAATGGTTTTTCATTTTAATAAAATTTGTCGTGTCCAATTTAAAATAGCTTTCCTGCAATCGTCAGAATAAGGAATTGCTTTAAATGAATCATTGTAACATAAAGAAGAAATCATAAAACCATGATTCACTCCATTTATAACAACTGTATCAGAATTGTTAGGAACTCAATCTGGAAAAATATTACTTAATTCCTTTATACACCAATCCGGATATATCAACGCATCGTTTGCAGCGAACATTAGTAAGAATGGTTGGTTGATTTTTTTTAAATAACTGCCAGGTTCAAATTTCTTAATTACTTTAAGCTGCTTCTAGTTTTATTGAAAAGGGAATAAGGAGGTAAAAAAAATCCCGCTTTACACTTTTTTCAGCTTTTCGAATTGCTTTGATGCTATCCGGGTTTTCAGCACAAATAAATTTAGTCTGGTAGTCATTCACTAATTGTTTTTGTACGCTAAAAGTGGGCCAAGCCATTGATATTCCTCCTGCAATTGTATCAGGATTTAGCTAAACATATTTGTACAATCCACCTACCTTTGCTATGGCCAACCACGGCTATTTTGCTTTTTATCAATATTAAAAAGTGTCTTCAAATAATCGGCTGTTGCCTTCACATTGGCTGCTCGTTCTTCAAAGCTTATATTGAACCGTTTCCCTTCCGATTGACCAATTCCTCTTTTGTCAAAAAATTTAAAAGAGCAATACTATCAAGCGGTAAATTTTTCTCCAGCAAGGAGTCAAGGAATTTTGTATGGTTAGATCTGTAGAACGAGACTCCTGAACCAACGTTAAAAATAATAACAGGAAACTTTCTACAGGATGTCCTAGGTATCATCAGATTTTCTCTGATAGTGTATTGTCCACTTTTGAAAGAAATCGGTATTCTTTTTCCGTACAATGTAGTGTCCATCAATGGCAGTACTTTTCCTTTAGAAAACATTTGATTGCGCACAAAATTGGCATAGAGTGATGTAGCCAATGTTACCAGAATGAGGGTTGATAGTATTTTCTTTATAGTGATTTTAATAAGGTAATGGGAGTAATGTTTTATAAAGTAAGTTTTGGGATGAATCGCTAAGGCAAGCAACTTGTAATCAGGTTAATATTTTTGGGCTATACAAATTTCAATTTTCCACCATAAAGTTTAATTGCTAAAAAAATATTGCAAAGTCTATTTGCAAAAACAAAAATAAGGTAATACTTTTTTTAAAATAGCCGCAGCACTCCAGCACATGTGTCTGTTTTGTTCATGTTCTTCCTAATAATAATTGCCTATTTTGTAAAGAATAGCAAGTCTTGATTTGTATGAAACCATAGCACCGTTTGAGTGAATGTCTTTCAAACAACACCTACCAATCAGACTGAGCGAATGTCGGGTGAGCAATAATATCAGTTCCGGATCAATCCTTATAATTTATCATTGCGGTTATTTGCGAATGACTCCGTGCGGCAAAATCATTTTGGTTGGTTTTTTAGTGCAAGAGGACTCTTTCGTAAGCTGCTATATTCAGTAATAGAAATAAACCATAAAGTGGCTTAACCCCCTATTAATTGGAACGTTTTTCAATTTTGTTTAATCACCTAGAATAGGTTTTTTGAGGCATGATCGAACAAAATAATTTCTCTCGAAAAAATTTTGTTCGGATGCCGTTTATTTCATTCGGCTAAATTATCCCTGACAAGTTGCTCCTCAGCAGAGCTTGTTTCCGTTTGATTTAGCCCAATAAAGATAT
>JBGSMI010000346.1:0-28238 GCA_041740215.1 Ferruginibacter sp. | reverse complement strand
GGGCCATGCCTTCCAATAATATCATTCAATGATTTTGAGGATGCCATCCGGATTGCCAATGATACGCCTTATGGCCTGGCGAGTGGTGTGCAAACAAGGGATTTGAAAAAAGCTATCCGTGCTGCCAACTTAATAAAAGCCGGTACGGTTTGGACAAACACCTGGCACCACTATTCTCCTTCTGCTCCTTTTGGTGGTTACAAACTAAGTGGCTATGGCAGGGAACATGGTATTGAAAGTTTTGAAAGCTACACCCAATACAAAACCATCTGGACAGATTTGTATGAGTAAATAAATTTTTGAAAGCTGCTTGTTCAGTAATGAATAAGCAGCTTTTAAATCTAAACCTGAAAAATTGAAAGCAATATTTTTAGAATGAAAATTATTTTTATACTCCTATTCCTGCTGTGTTTATCTCAGCAAATATTTGCACAGCGATTAGAAACCAAAGACAGTACTGCTGCAAAAGGGTTAGTAGTGCCTTTGAACAAAGAAGGATCTTCCACTGTGCGATTCATCACACTGTTACAAGCCTGGGCAAGATATACCAACTTTAACCCAGGTACTGTTTATAAAGAAAAGCAACGGGCATCCAATTATGATTTTGCATTACGCAGAATAGTGTTGACTACAGTTGCCCAACTAAATCCCAAAGTGTTATTGCTGTTAAACCTATCTGGCAGTAGCAATAGTGGTGAGGGAGCATTTCAGCCAGCCTTAAACTTTAGTGTGTTGGATGCTTATGGCGAGTACAAATTTAATAAGGCATTATACATAGGTGCAGGCTTGCATCAATGGACGGGTTTCTCCAGGCTAAATGCAGATGGTGTAGGCAGTTTGCTAAACCTGGATCAGCCTGCCTTTCAGCAAATAAGCTGGAACAAAAATGATAAGCTGGGCAGATTTCTCGGTATTTATGCAAAAGGGGAAATAGGCAATTTAAATTACCGGGTTTCTGTAAATGAAGCCTTTACATCACCCACTACTAATTTTGCAGCCAACTCAGGAAGAGGTTCGCCCAATGGTGGCAATATAAATGCACAAGCCCGGAATGCTCAACTAAATGTTGCCTATTTTAATCCTGCTGCTGTTAGCAAAATTTTCCAGGGATATGTTGAATATGCATTTTGGGAAAAAGAAAATCATGTAACACCATATGAAGTAAGTACCTACCAGGGCAGTAAAAAAATATTAAATATTGGTACAGGATTTTATTATCGCAATAAAGGCATACTTACCCCCACGGTTATTGAATTAAAAGACCCAACGTTACCAGAGAGCAGTACCAATACAAAGCTATTGAAAAACGCAAATGAAACAGCGATGAAAGGTTTTGCGATTGATGGCGTATTGATGTATCCATTTAGTACAAATTTAGATGGCATTGCTGTTTACATGGGATATTTCAACACAGACCTGGGATCCAATTACTACACGCTGACCAATGTATTGAATGTAACTGCTTCCGCAGCCAATACATCAGCCATTAATGGTTCGGGCAATGCTTATCCTGCAGTAGGCACGGGCAATACATTTTATGTGCAGACCGGATACATCGCACCCAAAAAACTACTGAATGAATCCCGGCTTGGTATCTTTTCTACCTACCAATATTCAAAGTTTGAAGCAATTAAAGATCCGGTGCAAATATATGAAGGCGGGCTTAACTGGTTCATTAACGCCAACAAAGTAAAGCTTAGTGCTATGTACAGAAACAGGCCTGTTTATAAAGGCAATGCTGCATACAGTAACGTAGCAAGCGAAGCTGTGGTAGATGAAAGAAAAGGAGAAATCATTACCCAACTTCAATTTAATTTTTAAACTCAATGATAAAGACTGCCATCATTAGTTTGATAGCTGCATCGGGCATCATTCTTCAAAATATTTTTGAAATCCATGGATGGATTTTCTACTTGCTGTTTACTGCCTATTTATTATTGGTAAAAAGAAAAGAAGACATCGTAAAGCTGGCCTATTCATTTTTATTGGGCATAGTGATATCCATTGGTATATGGCAACTTACGGGACTGCTAATGATTCCATTTGGCACCTTAAAAATCGCCATGCCCCTAGCAGCTTTTGCAGGAATTTTCCTGATACTCATGCTCAAGAAGATATCATTCTTCAGTATGTCACCAGCATTCTTTTTTGGATTAATCGCTTACTATGGCTTGGCATTGCCGCCATCGGTACATACTGTTACACAAATTGCAGTACCAGCTGCTGCAGGTATTTTATTTGGCTATATAGCAAGTAAGGCTGAAGAATTAAAATTTTTTAAACAACACAATTAAAATAAAAATTATGAGCAAAGTATTAGTATCAAGTGGAAACATTGGTTCTGCAACAGCAGCCATTTTAGCGAAGCAAGGCCTCGACGTAAGCCTGCTGGTAAGAAAGTCGGAAAGCAACCCGGAGCTGGAAAAGCTAGGTATTTCTTTTATGGTTGCAGACGCCGCAAAGCCAGAAACATTGGCAAAAGCTTTTGAGGGCATAGATGCCTTTTTCTTTGTATCGCCATTGATAGAAAATATGGTGGAATTGGCCGCCAATCTGATTAGCGCTGCTAAAGTAGCGGGTGTGAAACACATTGTACGTTCGTCTGCAAATGGAGCTAATCCAAATGCTCCCATTGCCATGGGCAAACTGCATGGGCAGGTGGAGCAATTAATAAAAAATAGCGGTATTGCTTATACCATCGTCCAGCCTTCTACTTTCTTCCAGAATATTTTGGGCAGTATCCCTACTATCAAAAGTCAACAAGCATTTTACGGTTCATCGGGAGAAGGTAAAAATGGACTAGTAGACGTAAGAGACATTGCAGCAGTAGCAGCAACTGCCATTGCTGAAGGTGCAGTACATGAAGGAAAAACATACATCGTTACGGGGCCGGATGCCATTTCCAATTATGATGTAGCCAAAATTTTGAGTGAACAGCTAGGCACAGAAATTAAGTATGTGGATTTACCGGCTGAAGATTTAGGCAAGGCATACAAAAGCTATGGTATGGGCTATTGGATAATAAATGCCTTACTGGAACTGGACAATATCACCAAACTTGGTTACGTGGCCAATTTGAGTGACGATGTTAAAACTGTAACCGGTAAAGCGCCCATTTCTTTTGCAGAGTTCATAAGGGATAACCTTGCTGCTTTTAAGTAAGCAGAAAATAGTTATAATAGATTCGTCTGCAAGGAAAATCAATTTGACATAAACATCTAACAAGAGTGTGAAACCATTATATATTAATTGTATTTAGTTCAAAATCTTATACAATTCAAACAGCTCAAATATTCAAATTATGAAAAAGAATAAATTTATTATCCCCGCAATTTCAATGATGTCTATTTTATTTTCGTGTTCAAAAAATGACAAAATTGAACCCATTGCCGATTTCAAAAGTAAAGTTATTGGTACTTGGCAAAGCGTAGCTTCAGAGAAGAATGCCACTTCTTGGGGCTTTAGAAAGCTAACCATAAATCAAGATACATGGAAAATTGAGGTTACAAGTTACGGTGATAGTTTACAGACTTTCCCATTATTTAGATTGGAATATGAAGGGCCGTACATTTTTACCGAACAGTCCACAGTGTTACCCGGCTCGTACAACGGCACCTTTTCTTACACCAAAAAATACTTGACTTTGCTTGGTACTGATGCATCTATTGTAACTGCATTGGGATTTACACCATGTAATTTAACTGTTAATGTAAAAACAGATGTGAGCGAAAGTGGATGTTCATTTGTTGAAAGTATAGAAGATTGCCCCGCAGATTATGACTTAATCAGCTTAGAAAATGGATTCTTAATCCCAGGTAAAAGAACTCCAGATATGTGTGAAGCAACAGGCAGACCAACTGAAAGAGGGTTTAGGATGAAAAAAAATTAATAAAATTCGCATTCAAACTTTTATAAGCTATTGATTGAATATCGTATCAAAAAGTTCTAACGATTCCCCCTAATTTAATTGCCATAAATTAAGATCTGATTTTGCAATAAACATGAAATCAAAAATTTCAAAAAAATAAAACTGAAATGAAAATAATTGCATTTTTTAAATTAAAAGAAGGTGTTGAACTAGCACAGGCTATCCCCTATTTAGCTGCCGAAGAAACAATGGCATGGCAGTTTTATTTGCAGGGAAAGCTGAGAGAATTTTATCTAACGTCTACGCCAGGATTGGTGATTGATATTTTTGAATACCCATCCTTACAGAATTTTTACGATGATATGGAAGCGTTGCCTTTGATGAAAGCCGGCTTCATGGACATTACCGCTTATGACTTGTTGCCCTTTAAAAATATGGAGTTTCTTTTTAAAGATGAATACAAAACAACATAAAAAATTATGGCAAAAACATGGTTTATCACTGGTTGCTCTTCGGGCTTCGGCTACGAAATGGCACAACTGATTTTAGCAAATGATGGCAGGCTAATAGCAACGGCCAGGAAAACAGATAAAATAAAACAGTGGGAAGTAGATTATCCTGACAGGGCACTGGTGATTCCGATGGATGTAACCAAACCCGATGAAGTGGAAAATGCCGTTGCTGCCGGATTGAAAAAATATGGATCAATTGATGTATTAATTAATAATGCTGGCTACGGCATTAGCGGTGCTATTGAAGAAGTATCGGATGATGAATACCGGAAAATATTCGATACCAATGTGTTTGGTTTGGTTAACGTTACCCGTGCCGTGCTGCCAACAATGCGACAACAAAAAAGCGGTACGGTTGTAAATTTTTCTTCTATTGCTGGTATCAATGCATCTGCAGGTTTGGGTGTTTATGCTGCAACTAAATTTGCGGTGGAAGGCATCTCGGAGGCATTGGCTGAAGAAGTAAAACCACTAGGAATCAAGGTGATCATTATTGAACCGGGGGGTTTTAGAACCAGTTGGGGTGCAGGTTCGATGGCATTTGCAAAAAATGAAATAGCGGATTATAACGCAACCACTGGCAGGTTAAAAAGTTTTTTTGCTGCTGCAAGCATGAAAGAAGTAGCCCCTGGTGACCCAGCCAAACTTGCCAAAGCGGTTATTGAAATTGCGTTACACAAAGATCCACCGCTAAGACTTGCCTTGGGTAGCGATGCGTATAAGGGAATAAAAAACAAAATGGAAAGCGTATCCAAAGAACTTGACAAATGGACGGACATAACTTTTAGTACAAATTATTAAGTTGAACGTCTTATTCAGAAAGCCTTAAAGGAAAAGAAAGACGAAGTAGTTATTCAAAAATATTAATAACACTCAAATTAAATAAAATGAAAATAGGCATCATCGGCACCGGTAAAATCGGTAGCAACCTTGCAAGGCTATTTGTAAAAGCGGGGCACCAGGTTATTTTATCATGGTCCAGGTCGCCGGAAAAATTGATACAATTATCAATCGAATTGGGTAATCATCAAAATGCCAAGGCTGCATCAGTATTGGAAGCCGTGCAGGATGTCGACCTTACTATTTTGTCAATACGTTTTGCCATTATGGATGAAGTAATAAAACAAATGGGCAATACAAAAGGTAAGATCTTCGTAGATACAAATAATCCCTATGATATTAAACTGCCTGCTGGTGTAACTGCGGCTTCAGAAGTACAGAGAAGGCTGCCCGGCACAAAGCTGGTAAAAGCATTCAATTCGCTCTACTATGAATTACTCTTATCCAATAGTTTTAGTGATCCCCTAACAGTGATGCCTGTTAGCAGCAATGATGAAGGTGCCAGAGAAATAGTTATGCAGTTGATATGGGAAACAGGTTTTGCACCTTTTAACCTTGGAGGCCTCAACCATGTTTTACTACAGGAACCAGGTGGCCCGTTTTACAACAAAGCTATCTCTTTAGAGGAGGCAGAAGAAATATGGAGTACAATTTAATCAACTAAATTAGACTGATGTAAGTAGCAATTTTAAAATCTTCTTCATAAAAGCAAATGATATTTGAGTGAAGTATATGTTACGTTATATCAATTGACTATTTTTTTAAGCATCTCACCAGGTATTTTATAAGTTACCGTCATGATTTCAAATTTTGATATTTCAATATTGGTTTGTGAAGGGGAATAATACCGAGATCCTTTACTCCAAAATATTTTTTTAATTCATTAAGCAGTTTCCGGCGAAAATTAAAAGAAAATAATTACCAGAATTTCCAGTCAGTAAACAGAATTAGTCTTGTATAGATTCGAACCACTTAGACCATTCAAATAAACTACATTAATCAAAACAGGTTAAACCAGTATTAAATTATCGAACTAAAAAACCCGCTCTGAGAGCGGGTTTTAGCATTTTTAAAAAACTGTCGGGATGACAAGATTCGAACTTGCGACCCCACGCCCCCCAGACGTGTGCGCTACCGGGCTGCGCTACATCCCGATTCTTTCCTTTCCTTTGTTGATTTGCAAGGGGATGGCAAAAGTAATAGAAATTTTCAATTATAAAAACACAAGTTATTGTAACTTAGCGCAACTTTTTAATTCATGAATGTTTTAATCAAACAAGCCGTTATTGTCAGTGCTTCTTCTCCTTATAACGGCCAATCAAGAGATATTTTTATTAAAGATGGTTTTATTGCTGCCATTGCAGATGAAATCAGCGAACCAGCAGACCAACTCGTCAACCAGGAAGGTCTGCATGTAAGCATTGGCTGGATGGATTCATTCGCCCATTTTTGCGATCCGGGATTCGAATACCGGGAAACGCTGGATACAGGCACACTGGCTGCTGCAGCCGGCGGCTTTACCGATGTGATGATTGTACCCAATACCAATCCGGTGGTGCATACCAAATCACAGGTGGAGTACATCGTCAGAAGATCAGCAGCTTCTGGTGTGAAGGTTCATCCTATCGGTGCAGTTACTAAAAATGCAGCAGGAAAAGAGTTGGCGGAGATGTATGATATGGCCAATTCCGGTGCCATTGCCTTTAGCGATGGCCTCAATGCCATACAGGATGGCGGATTGTTATTGAAAGCGCTGCAATATGTAAAAACAATCAACGGAACGGTGATACAGGTTCCGGAAGACAAGAGCATTGGTAGCGGGGGTCTGATGAACGAAGGTATTATTTCTACCCAACTGGGTCTACCAGGCAAACCAGCCATGGCAGAAGAGCTGATGGTGGCAAGAGATATTAAACTTACCCGTTATGCGGATAGCAAACTGCATTTTACCGGCGTATCGTCTGCAAAAAGTTTGGAATACATTAAAAGGGCGAAGGCCTCCGGTATCAAGATCACCTGTTCAGTTACCCCCTACCATTTATTTTTTTGCGATGAAGATTTGCAGCAATACGATACCAATTTAAAAGTGAATCCACCGCTTCGTACAAAAGCTGACAGACAGGCATTGATGCAGGGTTTATTGGATGGCACCATTGATTGCATTGCATCGCACCATATTCCTCACAACTATGACAACAAGGTGTGCGAATTTGAATATGCAAAAAATGGTATGATTGGTCTGGAGAGTTTGTTTGGGGTAATGCTGTCTTTGGTCAATGGTAAATACTCAATCGAAAGGCTAATTGAGCAATTAGCGATTTCTCCACGACAAATTTTTGGATTGGTAATTCCAGAAATAAAAGAAGGCGCTGCTGCTGCGCTTACCCTTTTTAATCCGGCTACAGATTATACGTTTGAAGAAACGAACATTCAATCTAAATCGAAGAATTCGGCTTTTGTTGGCAAACATCTAAAAGGGAAAGTGATTGGTATTATTAATGGAGATAAAACACATTTTAATTAAATGACAATAAGAACCCCGGCACAAAAAGGTTTGGTTACTGGTGCGGCCATGGTGCTTGCGTCTCTTTTATCTTTATATGTTTTAAAGAATCCGGTTGAAAGCAATTTTCAATACATCGTTTATCTGATATTTTTTGTTGGAATCGGATGGAGTCTTTTTGATTATTCAAAGTCAACTACTGATAAAAAATCTTTCAAGGACTACTTCTCCATTGGCTTTAAAACATTTGTAGTCATTGCTTTAATCATGGCATTTTTTACCTTTGCCTATTTTAGTGGCAATCCCGAATTTAGGGATAGTAAAATTGCAGAAAATAGCAAGCTGCTAATCCAGCAAGGTGATCATTTACCCAATGAAATTGCTGCCAATGCTGAACAGTTGAAAAAAATGTTTATGCCACTGATGATTTCCGCAGCAGTTTTCAGATACCTTATTTCAGGCGCACTGATTACGGTAATTGCAGCCGGCTTTTTAAGTCAGAGAAATAAATCGGAAGCATAGATTAAAGAGACTGGTTTTAAGCGTTGTTATTAAAATACAAAAGTTATGGAGGCAATGAATAAATCTTATCACTAATTCAGGCTTTCGGCAAATAAAAAACAGCATTCATCCACCTGATTCTGAAAAAAAACTGTCTTTACAATTGCCATTGTTGCGACACAGAATCGTCAAATATCTCCCTGTTGGGAACGAGGACTTTTCATTATGGATATATCAATTATAGTTCCGCTTTACAACGAAGACGAATCATTACCAGAGTTGGCTGCATGGATCGAAGGCGTAATGCTTGCCAACAATTACAGCTATGAAGTAATTATGGTGGATGATGGCAGTAACGACAATTCCTGGGTGGTAATAGAATCGCTTCACCTGCGCAACAACCTGATCCGTGGAATTAAATTTCAACGCAATTATGGTAAAAGCGCCGCTTTAAATGAAGGCTTCAAAGCAGCACAAGGCGATGTGGTCATTACCATGGATGCGGATATGCAGGATAGCCCGGACGAAATACCCGGCCTTTATAAAATGATTATGGAGGACGGTTACGATATGGTGAGTGGCTGGAAGAAGAAACGCTTCGACAATAAACTCACTAAAAACCTTCCATCTAAATTATTTAATTTCACGGCTAGCAAGGCTACAAAAATAAGACTGCATGATTTTAACTGCGGTTTAAAATCTTATAAAAACAAACTGGTTAAATCCATTGAAGTGTATGGCGAAATGCACCGCTATATTCCGGTAATGGCGAAATGGGCCGGCTTTAATAAGATTGGTGAAAAGGTGGTGGAACACCGTCCACGAAAATATGGCGTTACGAAATTTGGTTGGAGTCGTTTTGTAAATGGCTTTCTTGATCTTGCCTCTATCCTATTCATGGGTAAATTTGGTAAAAAGCCGATGCATATTTTTGGCTTATGGGGAAGCATTGTATTTTTTGTTGGCACCCTTATTTGGCTCTATTTGTTTGCAGAAAAAATATTCTACTCCAGGTTTAATATGACGGACAGACCCTTATTTTATATTGGCATTATATCTATTGTAATTGGCACACAATTGTTTTTAGCCGGATTTTTGGGCGAACTGATTGCACGCAATACAACCGACCGTAACTTTTATTTAATTGATCAAAAAATCGGGATCAACTAGCCTATGGTAACTACCAGTGTACCTTTGCATTCACGGGAGACAAGCAAAAAAGTGATTATCATTGGTTCTGCGCATCCACTGAGAGGTGGCGGTATTGCCACTTTCAATGAACGACTGGCAAATGAATTTTTATCGGCAGGCAACCAGGTTAGCATATTTAGTTTCTCTTTACAATATCCGGGGTTTTTATTCCCGGGCTCATCACAATTCACCACTGATGCTGCGCCCGCCGGTTTGGATATTCATACACGGATCAATTCCATCAACCCATTTAGCTGGCTGAGTGTTGGCAACGAAATAAAAAAACTACAGCCCGATTTGGTAGTGGTAAGATATTGGCTCCCGTTTATGGCCCCTTGCCTGGGTAGCATTTTACGCATCATCAAAAAAAATAACCATACCCGAATCGTATGCATTGCGGATAACATCATTCCGCATGAACCTAAGCCCTGGGATAGCCTGCTAACGAAGTATTTTGTAAAACCGGTAGATGCTTTTATCACCATGAGTGAAAAGGTATTGAACGATCTGGTAAAATTCGCACCCGGAAAACCTTCAAGATTTATTGCACATCCACTTTATGATAATTTTGGTGACAAGATCAACAGGAATGCCGCCAGAGCGTATTTACAAATAGATAAGAATGATTCCATTATTTTATTTTTTGGCTTCATCCGAAAATACAAAGGACTGGATATCTTATTGGATGCAATGAAAATACTGCAACCAACAATGCCTTCTCTAAAACTACTGATAGCAGGCGAATTTTACGATAACGCTAAACTATACGAAGATCAGATTGCCCAGCTTGATATAAAAGAGCAACTGATTTTGCATACGCATTTTATTGCAGACATAGAAGTAAAGAATTATTTGTGCGCTGCAGATGTGGTGGTGCAACCTTACCGTACTGCCACGCAAAGTGGTGTAACACCCCTCGCCTATCATTTTGAATTACCTATGATTGTAACCAATGTAGGTGGACTGCCGGAGATGGTACCGAATGATAAGGTGGGGTTGATTGCAGAACCCAATGCAGCTTCAATTGCACAAAAAATTACGGAGTTTTTTGAAAAAGGGGAACAGCATTTTCTGCCGCACCTGATTGAAGAAAAGAAAAAATACAGTTGGAATAAAATGGTAAATGCGATAACGGAAGTTGCAAAAAACTAATGCTTAATGGCGGTGTTGGTTACATTAAAATAGTTAGAATTTGCCGTTTCATTGATGCGTTCAAGGTCTCCAGAGCTGGCACATTTTCGTGTAGTTAGCAATGCCTGATACAAGCGGCATTTTTTGAGAGCCATTTTTATGCAGCAAAAAGAAATGTCGCTACGATAAGGAATTTTGGAACCTGATGAGATGATTTCCACCTAAATTACTTCCTCATGGGTTAATTTGCGGTCAGTCAGGAACAGCATTCAATGTATGTTTTGTAGCGTATATCGTTCCTACGGAACGCCTATTCAATTCATGAAATTTTCTACCCACATCATGTTCCGATGGAAGATGAAATGCCTAACTTAATGATAGTGCCCAATATTGCTTTAGGTAAAGGTTTTAAGAGAAAAGGGGGGTCGTTAACCTGACACAATGTAGATCTGTCAGTAGCAACATAAAATCTTCTGCGGCATTTTTGAGCTACTTTTCGGACCTATCAGGCATTCAAACAGTGGCGTCATTTTGAAATAGGTGTTTCAAAACAATTGAAATAAACACTGATTCTTCCTGCAAAACCTTTCGTTAAATATCATCATTAAAATTTTAATACCAAAACAATTATTTTACTTTGCACCCATGAAGAAACCGTTGCTATTTTCGCTTTTTAATATCATATCAGGGTTAATTTTTGCACAACAAATTAACCCAACCGATTTTCAACTGCTGCAACAGAAGGAAGATTCTGCAAAAATTCATTCATTAAAACTCATACAAGGTATTACCGCTACTGATCGCTTTAATTCCGACAGTATTTTTACAAGAATGTTTGTACGTGCATTGTTAACGAAAAACTCCTTCTATTATCCTTTTGATTCATTGGAAACCATTTCTAAATTGGTTCCACCGGATAGCAGTTTCAGAATTTTCACCTGGCAAATGATGGTCAATGAAAATATGGTACGCCAGCATGGAGCCATTCAAATGCGGACAAGCGATGGCTCATTAAAATTATTTCCACTGCTCGACAAGTCGGATATCACCATCAACCAGGCTGATACTTTTGCCAATAATAAAGGCTGGATAGGTGCCGTTTATTATAAAATTGTACAAACTAAAAGCGGCACACAGAATTACTACACCTTGTTGGGCTACGATGAAAACAACATTCGCAGCAACCGGAAAATAATTGAAACCCTTAGTTTTAGCAATGACGAACCCGTGTTTGGAGGAAGGCTTTTTAGTTTTGAAGAAGATGTTGTATTTAAACCTGCGGTAAGCCGCTATATAATGGAGTACAAAAAAAATGCAGGCGCAAGATTAACGTATGATAATGATCTGAAACTGGTAATTTTTGAACACCTTGAATCAGAAACAGGCGAACCAAAAAAAAAGTGGACATTTATACCAGACGGAGATTATGAAGGTTTTAAATGGAAAAATGGAAAATGGATTCATGTAGAAAAAGTATTTACCCAGGTTACACCGGAAGGTCAGGCTCCGCTTCCAAACCCATTGAGAGATGCTGAAGGCAATACCAATGAAGATCTGTTACAAAATAATTTTCCAGATGATAAAGCGCCTGTAGAAAAGAAGGCAGCTAAGAAAGTTGTAAAGCCCGTGTCACCAAAGAAAAAAATTGGACAGTAATTGTTGTACTTCATCACTAGGCTTTACTCACCTCAGTAATGGTTCAATCATACAAAGAAAGTCATAGCTTTTAACACCAAACATTTTGGCATGAGAGCGTAAGTAGCTGAATTGTTTACAGCAATCATTCACCTTAAACTCCTTTTTTTAACAAAAAAATCCCCTAAAAGCGAATTGAAAACATTTTTAAAAATTTTTTTAAAGACATTTAACATTCAACCAGAAAAGTACCCAGATCAATTACATCACCTTCGCCAGGTTTGTAATTTTCGAGAACAGCCAGATCAACATCCTGCATTACTTTGCTTTCAAAAACAGGCACTTTATTATTGTACAACACAAAATAAAAGTCGGGTAATTTTTCTAAATTAAACGCATTCCCAAATGCCTTATGTCCAAAAATAATCCGCCCCTCTCCTGCTTCATTCAATTCACTTTCGCCCAGGTAGTCATCCCCAAATACATCCTTGTCAAATAGCCTCAACGTATAGTCTTTGCCGGTAAGGGGAATGTTTTCACCTGTTGAGATAAACGTTGCCTTAACCTCAATATTCATCTCTTTGTCTAAAGAAAATTTACTCATAATCTGATAATATAAATATTTGCAACTAAATAAAATTCAACTACCGATAGCTATCGGCACCAACAATTCAACACTTTTATAAATAACCTTCTTTTTCTTTTCCCTCCCCTTTGGGGAGGTTAGGAGGGGCCTTAATCATTCAACTTCAACACCGCCAAAAACGCTTCCTGGGGCACTTCCACATTACCAATCTGCTTCATTCTTTTCTTACCTTCTTTTTGCTTCTCCAATAATTTACGTTTACGGCTGATATCACCCCCATAACATTTGGCGGTAACATCCTTACGGATGGCGCTTATGTTTTCCCGTGCTACAACTTTGGCTCCGATACTGGCTTGAATGGCAATCTGGAACTGTTGTCGAGGCAAAAGCTCCTTTAATTTTTCACACAGTTTACGACCGAAATCATGTGCCCTTGCACGATGAATCAACGCACTTAAGGCATCCAGTTTTTCGCCATTCAATAAAATATCCATCTTCACAATATCACTCGGCCTATATTCAATCGGATGATAATCAAAAGATGCATAACCCCTCGTGATACTTTTTAAACGGTCATAAAAATCAAAAACGATCTCCGTTAATGGCATATCAAAACTGAGTTCAACTCTTGTTGGCGTAAGGTATCCCTGGCTGACAAGCGTACCTCTTTTACTGATACAAAGTGTCATAATATTTCCGATGTATTCGGGCTTGCTAATCATTTGCGCCCGGATAAAAGGTTCTTCAATTTTATCAATCCGGGTTGGGTCGGGCATTTGCGAGGGATTGTTTACCGTAATCAACTCGCCCTTGTTGGTAGTAGCAATAAAACTTACATTGGGAACCGTTGTAATTACCGTTTGATTAAATTCTCTTTCCAGACGCTCCTGAATAATTTCCATGTGTAGCATACCTAAAAAACCGCAACGGAATCCGAAGCCCAGTGCCTGCGAAGTCTCCAATTCAAAAGTGAGAGAGGCATCGTTCAACTGCAGTTTATCCATGCAATCCCTCAACTCTTCAAAATCATCCGTTTCTACCGGAAAGATACCAGCAAATACCATTGGCTTTACATCCTGAAAACCCTGAATCGATTCTGAAGAACCATTTACAGTGGTGGTGATGGTATCGCCCACTTTTACTTCACGGGCATTTTTAATACCGGTAATGATGTAGCCAACATCGCCGGCCCGCATTTCATTTTTAGGAGATAAACCCATTTTTAAGATGCCAACTTCATCTGCCCCATATTCAAGACCGGTATTGCTAAATTTAATTTTATCATTTTTCTTCAGCGTACCATTAAAAATGCGGTAGTAAACAATAATACCCCTGAAACTATTGTAGACACTATCAAAAATCAACGCCTGTAAAGGTGCATCCACATCTCCGGTTGGCGGTGGAATGCGTTCAATTATGGCAGTCAATATTTCTTCGATACCAATGCCACTTTTTCCACTTGCCAGTAAAATATCTTCCGGCTTGCAACCAATCAGTTCTACAATCTGGTCCGTTACCTCAGGTATCATGGCACCATCCATATCAATTTTATTGATCACTGGAATGATCTCAAGGTTATTGTCAATGGCCAGATAAAGATTGCTGATGGTTTGCGCCTGAATTCCCTGAGAAGCATCTACCAACAATAAAGCTCCCTCACATGCAGCCAGCGCCCTGCTCACTTCGTAACTAAAATCAACGTGCCCGGGGGTATCAATCAGATTAAACACATAATCAACTCCCTTCCATTTGTAG
Organism: Ferruginibacter sp.; assembly: GCA_041740215.1. GTDB lineage: Bacteria > Bacteroidota > Bacteroidia > Chitinophagales > Chitinophagaceae > Ferruginibacter. Next base: position 13,716 of record JBGSMI010000346.1, on the reverse strand, counting down.
TTCACTTGTATGGCATGGCTTTTAATGGTGATGCCTTTTTCTCTTTCAAGATCCATATCATCCAACACCTGGGCCTGCATATCCCGTTCACCAATGGTGTGGGTAAATTCCAGTAAACGATCTGCCAGTGTGCTTTTACCGTGATCAATGTGTGCAATAATGCAAAAATTTCTAATGTTCTTCATCCCTTCTAAAATGATTTTAAGTGCTGCAAAACTAACTGATTTCCGCCTGATTCAAAGTTTTGTTTATCGGCTATCTTCGTTTGTTATTGGCCAATGAGGTATAAACAACAAATGATGTTCCGCTAGCGCCAACTAAGTATGAAATATTAACGAGAGATTATTCAAAGGCTTTTAATATAGAAAAAAATGTTAGTATCGGTGCAGGTTAATCCTCCCTGAAAGTACCACACTGACAATTTACAGACACACACATTTGTTAATTCGACGAAGTAAGCGGCGCATTATTTTTGGGTTCCCCCGGTGAGTCACCCCCAAAGAATGACTTACCGGAAGAACCCGCCTCTGATAAGTTAAAGTTGAGCAGATGCTATAACATCTTCCATCAAAGTACACGATCATATTTAGTCCATTGAAAGCTTCCTTAACGAGCATCGGCGATAAAAAGAAACTATTTCCAGTTCCCGAATTTCATCGGGTATTTCTGAAAATAAAAGTCTCCAGTTCCTTAAGCGAATAAAATGCTGATGTTGCATTGACTTTGTATTGATATTGAACAAAAAAAATTTCTACGTATGTAGCTATAAAATTTTCTAACAGAAAATCAAAACAGAAATGTATTTGACAGAGATTTTATCCTGCAGCCAACGTCCAACAAGCAAATGGAAGGCACGGGCGAAGTGCGGCAATAGCTTTTGCCGATTGCGGCTAATAAAACCTGACATATTTAATTCTATACAGTTGTTAGGTAGATTAAAAACTTCGCTCACCTGGTAACTGTAAGAGCCGCTGCCATGGTCATTACCCGTGTGACGCTGCTGTGTGAAGAAGAAATAAATTTTACTTTTTAAACAAAGCAAATAGCAACGAAAATTAATATCAGGAGATGAAAGTTTGCATCATAAAAAAAGGTCCTTGTTATTAACAACAAAGACCTTTGTCAATTACACTATAAATGACCTGCCAAGACGGTTGTGCAACATTACTATAGCGCTTTACGCCCTGTAAGCACATTATAAATTATTGCGATAACAGCTATCACTAATAAAGTGTGGATAATGCCTCCTGTGAAAAAACCGCCTAAAAAGGAGACTGCCCAAATAATAACCAGGATTACTGCAACAATCCATAAAATGTTTGCCATGTTAAAAAATTTTAAAGATTAATGATTGATAAATAATTATGTTTAATCTTTCTATAGAAAATGCTGCCAAAAAACAATGAACTGTTAATGAGCCACTTAAGGGTAGCTGAAGTATCGTTAAACAAAAAAGAGTTTGCTCAATTGAGGAATTTGTTACTCAAAATGTTAAAATTGTAACGCATTCAGGTTAACACCCAAAGCATTTTCTTTTAGATAAAAATTCATTCAACGTTCACGCGGAAGCGAACCATACGTTAAGGCCATAAATTTCATGCTGATATTTGGAATGTACTTCTTAAGATTAAATGAATCCTGTAATAATGTAAATACCTTACCCATTTGGTTAATGCAACCTAGTCGGCCTTGCTTAATTCCCACAAACGTGCTGCAAATTAGTTAGTATTGATTGCAGGCAAATGCAATTCAATTGCCCGGAAGCAAAATCAGGTAATCTGCAGTTAAGCCAATTTGCTTTATCAATCATTGAAAGGTTGCTTTACTTCACATGGGGTAAAATATTCATTTAGAAACAGCATGGGTTTTGATTGATAGAGCTTTTCTGCAAATGCTTTACCCTGTTTTCTTTTTGCCTTGATACAAAAAGAAAGAAAGATCAAGCCCGCTTGGCTGACCCCAGTCGGACGGCCCCGCAACTAAAAAGGCTGAAAAATAACTCAATGAGCTAAAATCAATCCGCTGCCCTGGCAGAGCAAGTAGCTTAATAGTTTCATGATTATCCGCAATTAGGATCCACTAAACTAAAAGAAAAATGTAGATCCTTAGGATCGTTTCCGTTTTGTAACAACGATTTTTACTCCGTTGTGGTTAAAAAAGCCTCTTGTCGAGAGCTGTAGGCTCGGGAAATATAGTAGTATGTATTAGTAAAATCAAAAGGTTTAGCTATTTTTTTTTGGCTCTCTTTTTTATGCGCCGATCCTAAGGTTCCCGATATACTATTGCTTAGTTTACCAAAGGGTTGAAACCCATTGTTACCATATTAACCAAGGCTAAGCCTCTTTACACCGAATTGCAAATAGTCATTAATAATTTGTAGACTATGCCGGCTCAGGCAGCCTTGATTTTTTAACGCCCATTGACTATTTTTCTTGCACTTTTTACTTGAGGCTATTTTTGAAGCTTGCGATTGCCTTGGATATCAATCCGAAATGTACAGTTCACTGTTTTATCCATTGCACAGTAAAATCAATATCATCCGTGAAATGAAAATATTTTCCCACAGAAAATCATCGGAAATTTAAAGAAACATAAGTCGCCAATTACTTGTGCAATTTATTTGCTGATCCGGCATCACTTTACCTGATTTAAAAACGATGAGTCAGATAAATTTTATGACGACAGAAATCGCTTGTATGCAGCCGTTTAGGTTTTTAATAGTTTACAATTGAATTAATGCTTCATCGCAGTTTTCCACATTTTGGAATGGATGGCATAGTTGTTGTTTTTTAGGTCATCGTACTTATTTAAAATCGGATATACCCATTGTGCAGAGATATCCACAAATTTAATTAATGATAAAACATTACCTTTTTTCAAACATTCATTAACAAAAAAAACGTACATCATGAAAAAAACAATCGCAACAATTTGCCTATCGGGTTTGGCAATATTTGGACTATCCTCTATGAAGGATATGGCAGCTTCAGGCATTAGCGGAAAAATAACTCCCGCTGAAAGCGTTGAAACCGTTTGGGCCATTAATGGAATGGATAGTTTAAAAACGACTGTTAGTACTGAAGGTGCATTTACTCTGGAAGTGGCACCCGGTACATGGAAACTGGTTGTAGCTGCAAAAGCGCCTTACCGCAACGCAGAAGTTAAAGAACTGGTTGTAACGGCAGATAACACCACAGATGTTGGTGAAATCAAACTAGACAAATAAGTAAATTAAATTTTCGACAATCATTTAATATCCAGTCTATTTTATAATATCCTATAAAATGGCTGGATATTTTTTTGTCCATTCTCATTCCCTAAAAAACAGAAAAGGGGTAAACTTTATAATCGACGACCGAAAAAGGGATTACTAACCTAACCTGGCAAAGCCAGAACCAAAAAGGAAAATTTTGCAACTTTATAATAAAAAATTATGGAGCTACTAACTACAAAGTACGCCGACAAAATAGTAGGCGTTTTGGTTGTTTTGACAGAATAACAATCAAAGGTCTTTTACCTGGTGTATGTTATGCTGATGCAATGTCAAAACCTTTGACGAAGCAAAATACACTTCTGTTTGACTACACAAAATATGTGGATCCTCTGCGTGAAGAACTCCGTTTGAATGCAGAAAATTTAGCGGTTACAAATAACTTGACCATAGAATTTATTCGTAGCAGCGATGCCAGAAAAGAAGATATTGCTAAGAAAAATTACGATCCCAATAAACATTGGATTAGTTGCTAAACGCTCTGCTATGGAATCTTGTAATGCTTACAGACTTTGGCATGACAAGGTTTCCCATAAAACATTTTTAAAATCCGTGTCTGGCAAATGCCTTCATTATTATTTTTATTTTAATGACCCCGATATTGGTTTGGTTATATGAGGGTACCCACCTGGTGTCCGTTTCAATTACAAGTTTACTTTAATGGACATAATGTATTAGCTCATCAGTTAAAAAAAAGCTAACATAAAATTTACGATGTTAGTTAATGCTTTTGACTACATTGGAGACTTTGCCAAAGCCCAGCAATTGGCAAATGAATGGGATATGGAAAAACGGTTTAAAAAACTACAATGGCTGGCAGGAATACATTGCCCTGCGCATAAAAAAATAGATGAAAAACATCATTGGAGTATCATGCAACAAGAATATGCAACTGACATTGTATTTAAAAAACAAGCTGACCTAAAACCCATTTACGAAGACCTTATTGCCACAGCCATCCACACCGTAAAACCAGCCAATATAGCCACATTTTTAGGACAAAAACTAAACGGAAACTACCAGGGGAAAGTAGGGTACAATTATAACATCCGCATAGAAGGCAGGAGAATAAAGCATTCCATGGGCCCGGTATCCATAAAAATGTATGATAAGTTTAATAAAATAATAAGCGTAGATACTAGGAATATGTTTGCTCAGTTTGTAGCATTCCAGTTTTACCACATGCTTATAACTTACGCTGCGCCCAAGACTACGATGTTTGATGGTTTCATTCAGCTTTTCGTCACATGCTTTTTACCACTGTTTTTCTGCCGCTGTCTTTAAGCAGGCAGCTATTGAGGCGGTTATCAAAATCGGAAGCTTGTATTTGCTTTTTATTCATCAGCGAAAAAATTAACCGGTCGGCCAATATGGGTTTAAATATCTCTGCCAGATCAAGTGCCAGCGAAAACCTACGCTCACCTGGCTGGTGCAAAAAGCTGATGGCAGGATTTAATTGCGTGTGATAAATCATATCAAGGCAAAGTGTGTAGCACAAAGTATTTACAAAACTCACCATTGCATTTACTTCATTACCTGGCGGTTGTTTTGTACGGTTGCCCATATTAAAGTCGTTGATAATTACATCAAAGGCTTCCTAATAACTCATGCGGATATTGCCCTCCAACCCCATCAACATAGGAATATCGGTAGCTGTAGGCAATTGCAGCGCCAATGCTTCTATCCTTGCTATAGCTGCACTTGTATCTTTATCCCGGTTATTGTAGTAACGAAAATTTTTTACCATGTTAAAAGCTGCGGCCTCTATCAGTTTACAGGCAATCGCCATCCGCTTTTTTAAATTACTGTAAACACCCGCCTGTGCAATCAGCATTTTGCCCGCCAGCAAATACTCTTTCGACATAAAAGAACCGGTATAGTGCTCATAGTAGTCAAAAAAATGAACACTGATATGCGCTTTTCCCAAAAAATTAAACATGGCACTGTTGGCATCCAGACTACCAAAAGCGTAAAGGTTGTCGACCGTTTCGATGGGTATGTATTTGGCGGTGCCTTCAACACCGTCTTCATCTACCGGCAAAAATTTGAGGGTATTGTCTTTACGGCTCAGGCGGCCGGGGTTAAATAAATAGTATGACTTTTTCATAATCACTGAAGCTTTTTGATGATATAGCAGCAATAAACTCTTTATTTTAATTTGTGCCAAATATGCGACATTTTTTCAATTGCCTTACCATATCCTACTAAACAGTACAGGTAAAAAAAGCCCTTCCACTATACATTAATTACCCTGTTGTGGGCAGTTGCTACATCAAAAAAAACTGGATTCCATGTTTCTCCGTCTTCCATTTCTAACCATTCCAACATTTCTTTCCGCTCGGGATGTAGCGGTGTGTTGATTATTTTTAGCATTTCAGCATAACCATGTGGGCCGCCACAATCTTCTGGCGGGCATGCACCTTTGCCTGCTAGCAAAGCGGCCTTGGTTGATTTAATAGTAGATATTGCTTCCAGTGTAATTTTATGCTCCCAATCGTCGCCAAAATCGTAATTGTAAACAAATATTTGCCCCACGCTATCAAAAATTTTTACCAACTTTAATTTCATGCTATCAACAAATTCTTCATCATAATCTTCATGAGGGATACCGATAATGGGATACGAGTCGTAACCACCAGGAGAGAATTGGTAAAGATGATAACCCTGCCAGCCAAAGGCCGCTTGAATAACCCAATGAAATTTATCAAAACTGAAATTAGAGGGTACCGCTACCCTGCGCCAAACAGCGGGCTTAACATTAGCCAGTTTAATTTTAAATTGTAGTATCATATTTTATCTGTTTTTAGTTAAAAAATATCATTGCAGCTATTTGCGTTATCAATATTTAAAAATGATTATTCGCTTACATAACAAAAATCGTAGTAAGAACAGCTTTTACAAAGCTTCGCCTTAAGTAATGGCGGGCATTGCCCGCTCAATGCAATTTCCCTAATGTGATTGATTACCAGCTTTAAATAAACCCTGTCAGATTCATTGATGCCAATTACTTTTGTTTCCTTTAGTTTGGGGTATTCTAAAATACCAGTTACCCCTTCTACCCCATTCTGCTCCAGCAGCAATATGTAAAATTTCAATTGCCACTCATGGGCAACCTCCATTTTATCTGATCGCTTCAACTCATGAATCACTTTATTTTTGGCATCATAAAAATCTATTTTGCCAGCACCTTCCCAGCCTTCATTAAAGGTAGCAGAAAGTTCAATTTCCGAATATTTTTCCGCCCGTTGCAAATAGCTGGTTTCATGGAGTAGCTTACCATCAGACACTACTTCAGAATTATGCTCCATATTAATGCCATTTACAAACAGCCATAGCTTTCTATGGCAAATATGGTAATAGTTGATATGAGTTGCTGTAAGGTGCATGTTAACTTTTACCAGGGTTTTTTATAATGAAGACTGTGTATATTCAATTACCGCATGTTGCTGCCAAAGCTGCTTAAAAAAGCAACCAGAACTGGGGAAATCCTAAGCCCCGTGCATGTAAAAAAATACAATGCTGTAGGGTTTATAAACTTTAAAGCAATATGTATTATAGATAAAAAAAAGGTAACTTTTAGAATACCAGTTATGATTACAAAAGGTGGAAAATTTCAATATTACATCAATGAGAATGTAAAATAAAAAACCGAATTACCAAAAGTGTTACCACTTCGACCGGTAATTCGGTAAAGAAATTTCTTAAGGCAAATGTATGGCTTTTAGATTATAATAAAACATGATTAAAAACTTTGAAAACTTTGAAATATTCACTTATTACTATTCCAAAATAGTACCAGCAGCCGATATAATGCTAGCTCTTGCTTTTTTTGTAGAAGATGTCGGCAATATAAACCAGGTAATAAAAGTGGTAAACTATAAATTTATATTTTTAATGGAAGCGGAAAGACAAAAAAATTAACTTTACAAAAAAAAATATGGCCACTTTAGTAAAACCTAAGCCCACTTTAAAGAAAGTTGGTTTACCCAAAAAAAAACATTCAATAATAGAAGCTTTTGGAATAGCCCAAAAAAAGGGTTTTGATATTAATGTAAAAAAAAGAGATGATATATGGGCAAGGTGATATTTGATACAGATGTTTTTATTGAAATATTTAACAACAACCAGGATGTTTTTTCTTTTATAAATGAAAGAATTTATTTTGAAAACATTGCTACTATTTTAGTTAATTCATCAGAATTATTAATTAGTGCTACAAACAGGGAAACGCAAAACAAAATAGAAAAATCATTGAAAGATGTAAAAATTTTAAACATAACTACACAAGCCAGCACAAAATTTTACGCACTTATACAAAAATATCATCTTAGCCATGGTTTAAAAATTGCTGATTGCCTTGTTGCTGCAATTTGTTTAACCAGCAATCTTCCTCTTTTTACTTTAAATACAAAGCACTTTATTTAGATACCGGGTTTAAAGTTAATTTCCCACAACATAAAACCGATAAAAAAGGGTTTTTGGAGCTAAAAATTAAAATGAACCATTACCAAAAAACCGCCAACTACAGGGCGGTTTTTTTGTGCCTAAAAATACCTTCCTTTGGCATATTTTTCAAAGGGCCTCAACCATTTAAATGGATATAGTACAACATCCACTTTTACATTATCAATGGTAAACATCATTGTTTGATTTTGTTCAAATAACAATTCGGCAGATGGAAACCCTGCAGTAATAGCCTGAAAAATAGCACTGTTTTGATATGGTATATGGGTGAAAAAATCAAGATCTACTGACAAACGATGTCCCAGCCGCAATGCAATGTTAGTGCCGCCCCCCAATGCAAAATTTTTAAAAGGCGGAAGGATGCAAATTCTTTTTAATAATTCCAGGGTAGCGGGTTCAACAGCATTTTGTTGTAACAGGTAAAATCAGTTTTCAGAAGTTGTAAAATGGTGCAAAGAAAACTTAAAACCGGTTTGCGGAGATAAGCCGACTTTACAATCTCCTGCCGTATGCGTGGCAGGCCGTAGTATTTCATGATGGCTACCTGATCGTTCCAGCTACCATAGTTGAACACTTTTTCCATTACAAACAAAGAAGATTTTTCAAAATCTAATTCATCGAAGGAAATATCCCAAAAAGCCTTTTTTGAAATGGGTGGTTTTAACATAATTGTTTGTGTAACTAGTAAATTTAACCATTCAGTATTTATTGAGCTAGTTTTCACCTGCAATTTTTATAGCTACTTTAGGCTAACTATTTTGAAAATATTCAGTGGCAATTTGAGATTGACGAATAATGGATTGCAAGGTTCCAATTTTGATTTCGGAATGATTTGGTACAGGAACAGTTATTGTGCTGTTTTGTATTATTTTTTGCATTATGATATGGCTGCCCTTTTGACGAACCATCATAAATCCATGATTAGAAAGTATTTTACAAACTTCTTTACCGGAAAGGATTTTTAACTTACGCAAGGGTTATGAGCATATTTGTTATAAAAACATCGCTTTTTAATCTAGACGCAATTTCCTCTTTTGAAGCATGCTCAAATAATAATTCAATTGCCTCCTGTAGGTTTAGTTTAGCCTCTTCTACGGTATCGCCCTGGCTGGCAATATCCAACTCTGGGCATAAAGAGACAAAACCATCCTGTTCCCTTTCGATTATTGCGGTAAAAGATTGAATGCTACTCATTAATTTAATTTTAATAAAGCTACAATAAACTTATTATACAGATAAGATTTTTGCAAGTCCACTTCTAAAAGATTAGCTCTATGAAATTTCTAGTACTAATTTTTTTTCCATTAATGATAAAAAATCCGGAGAATCTCGTTAAGCTCTCCTAATCGGTTTATTATGCATTTTCCTGTAAAATGTTTTAGTGCTTTAAAAGACAAATCTTACAATTCAAGTATGTCCGTTGTAATATCATCAGGATAGTGCATTATATAGACTGTACTCATTACCTATTGATTTATTTTATAGCATGTATAGTGGCTTTTAATTTATTAAAAGGTAATAGTTTGTGTTTCATATTATTTAAGCCCGGCCGTTGATCTCATTCACAAACAGCCATAGTTTTCTATGGCAGATATGGTAATAGTTGATATGGGTGGCGGTGAGGTGCATATTATTTAGAATGGCAGTTCGTTGGCAGAGGGAGAATCCATTTCCAAATCATCATCCTCTTCATCATCATTTTTATTCCATATTTCCAGGCAGGGGCAGTATTCTTTAAAAATACAATCAGGTGCATAACCGGTGCAAAAATCAAAACCCATAAAGCCACTATTTGGGATAGATGTTTTGGAGTTCAGTGTATCAATCGTCATGGCGTAAGCAATGGGTAATGGCAATTTTTCAGGCAGGCTGATATCATGGTTCCAGGAAAACATCATGTGCCCAAAGGCTTTTATTACTATTTCCAATTCATCGCTTGTCAACTGTTCGGGCGGCGGAAAGTTAACTGCTTGCAATCCACAATAATAACCAAAACTATGTTCCTGCTCTTCGCCTTCTTCCCATTTTTCAATCTCTTCCATCTCTTCTTCAAAAGTCATCGCTGGCCGGGGTGCATCTTCCGGAATTTCTGTACGATAAGCATTGGCAATGTCGGTGAGCAGGTGGGGAAGATAAGGATGCATGGGCGCTTTTTTATTAGATGAATGTATAAGAATTAAAAAATGAAAAACTCAACTCCCTTATGAATCATTCTCCGGCTATTTGTAAAGCAAGCTGGTATATTTTATCGGATAGCCTAAATTTCAAATGTTGAATCAGGTCATCCGAAAAAGGCTTTACCATTGAGAGCAAACCTTGGTTTCTAGCAGCTATAAAATACCCACTACACCTTTGCAGGCAATGTGTTCCGCTTCAGCATACAACTTACCCAATTTTTCATCAATCAATAATAAATCGGCGTTTAATTCTTTTGCCAATGCAATGGCCTCTGCTTCACCGGCATCAATACGTATAGTCAGCATTTTTATAAAACTGGTATCGGCTGCCTGCCGGATGAAGTATTTCTCCTTATCCTACAAAAAAGATATATCAAAACCAAAGCCTGTTAAAGAATTCAATTCGCCAGCCACAGTTACGGGAATAAAAACGGGACCATAAAGACTCGCCAAAAAATGAATAAGTTGTAAATGTAGTAATGCTGTAATGGGAGAGGTATCTGCTACAACTATCATAATCAGTTAAAATAATGATTCATCATAATGTAAGGCGATTTTGCGCTGGTCGAATTCTTTCATAAAATCAAACCAGTGCATTTCTGCAAGTGCAGCGGGTTTACGAAGCGACAGCCTTTCTTTTTCAAAAAGCATTACCGCAATTTCCAATTTTAATTCCTGCTCGGTGTACCCGACTGCTGCTATGTAAGCATCCTCTAAAATGATCATATTATTTCATTTTACTAAAGTTAATTTTTTTTGTGGTAGTATCGAAAAGATAAGGTGCATTTAAAATTGTCGGAAGGGTTGCCAACCTTGTGCAGGTTCTTTTCTGGTAAAAACACTTAAAAAAGGTTGGCAACCCTCTATTGAGCTGCGACAATTTTAAATACGCCCACTGAAACTTAGTCTGATCCAAATCTGGATTTTGCAATACATTCAAGGTGTTAACAACCTCCTTCCATCTTAACAGATTCCACTTTACATAAATGGTCACAATCTGATGCTGCTTTTACAGAATTATATTTCAATTTTACAGTTTTAGCAAACCTTTGCGCCCGCCAATTAGGTACTCAAACAATACAACCATCCGCCATTTCAGCCAACTGCACATTCTCACTATGCAATCTACATTTTGCAATAGACCTTTATGTAAACAATCAATTAAATCATTTAAAAATTATTTTATGAAGCTCAAACTCATTTTACCAATTGCAGTATTGATGATTACATTTTTTAGTTGTAAAAAAAATGAATGTTACCCGCTGAATCCATTGTACGATTTGGATGTACGGCTACATGGCGAAGGAAAAAATACCAGCGACGGGTTTATTAAATATCGCCAGAACCCTGATACAGCCAGGTTAATTACGCTCGAAACCTGGGTAAGAAATTTGCAACCCAATCTTGCTTGTTTATTGCAACATGCAGTAAACCCAATAGCAGATGTTACAGGCTGCTCAAGCAATGCATGGCTAACGCCCGGTTAGGGCTTACAACCAAAGTCAATCATCACCAACAAGCATGGCGATGGAAACGCAAAATTATGGCGTGATATAACTGCCATAGCACGGGGCACCGCCTTTCACATTCGGTTTCGGATAGTGGATGAAGCAACAATGGTTTCCGTATTAAAAAGTGATTGTTTTGATTATACTGTTAGGTAACATTTCTTTTAAAAATTAATAAACAAGTTTATGAAAAAAATATTTCTCGCAGCTTTTGTAGTATCTATTCTGGCAGTCGCCAGTTGTAAAAAACATGATACGCCTGGCCCGGTTGGCAAGTACCCGGCTGATGTTGCCAATGACTGGATGCTAATGCAGATAAGATTAACCAGGTCTACTGCAGGTTATAACTCTGTTGTGAGCGACCGCTCGTTTGCCTATGCCGGTATTACGATGTATGAATCGTTGGTACCTGGCATTACCGGTGGCCGCTCTTTATTGCCCCAAATTGGAGGAAGCGCTATAGCAATTAATAAAAGCCGTGACCAGTACTACTGGCCAGCAAGTGTAAATGCAGCGATGGCGTTGCTGACTAAAAGTTTTTTTGAAAATACTTCTGCAGCCAACATGGCCAGCATTGATTCGCTGGAAGCAGCTTACAGTAGGAGGTTTCAAACAGAGGCAGATGCATTTAAAATTCAAAATTCAGTGGACTATGGCCGCCAGGTTGCAACATCCATTTTTAGCTGGTCAGCGACCGATGGCGGGCACCAGGCCTACAGTCTTATTGTAGACCCCACTTATACCCCACCGACAGGTGATGGTTTATGGGTTCCTACCTTTCCAGCTTTTGGGCCGTCAGTACATCCTCATTGGGGAACCAATCGGAGTTTTATTGCTAACATTGCAGCGACAACACAGCCGGGTCCACCTACTCCTTATTCTGTAGCAGATCATTCTGCTTTTTATGAAATGGCCAATGAGCTTTATACCATTTCGTTATCACTTACGCATGAGGATTCTACCACTGCTAAAATTTGGGGAGATCAACCGGGCAATCTGAATGTACCCGCACATGCCACCAATATTCTCGCTCAATTAATTGTTAAAAACAAATTAGATCTTGGAGCCGCAGCAGTTGCGTATGCGCTGCATGGCATTGCTATGAATGATGCCAGTATTTCTGTTTGGAAAACCAAATACACTTACAATTTGCTTCGCCCTATTACCTATATCCGAACTACAATGGGACACCTCACGTGGAACTCCGTACTGCCTACACCACCGCATCCCGAATATACTGCTGCACATGCAGTAATATCGGCTGCAAGTGCAGTAGTATTTGAAAAGATTTTCGGAACAAATTATGCATTTACTGACCATTCATACGACGCTACCTACGGCGCAAGAACCTACAGTTCATTTGATGCCTATGCAAAAGAAGCCGGCCGCTCAAGGTTACTGGCAGGCATACATTATTCACCTTCCATAGCAGCAGGTTTAATCCAGGGAAGACAGGTAGGAAATAAGATTGTAATGTTGCGAACAAACTAACCCGCTATTATCTTAGCAGTAGAAATCAGCGGCAAAATTCCCGACTGATTTCTACTGCTAAAATAATACGACAACAGTTATTTGTGTTGATGCAAAGATGAAACAGGGTAAGCGATGGTATCATATTTATTATAATTGCATTAACTTACCTACATATTAGCAAATCCTTGGATGTAAAAACTCCCGTTATTTCAATAAGATATCTAAATAACTGTTAATGACATTTAAATGGCTGATATTGTTTTTGATGCTTCCTTTGTTTTCCCTGTCACAACTACAAAAAATCGATAGCCTTTCAAATTTGTTAGCTTCTTTAAAAGATAGCAGCAGAATTGACTATCTAAATAAATTAAGTGTTGAATATTATATCAATGCATTGAGCGAGACATATATTAATGTACAAACAGATAGTGCAATTTGGTTTGCGACAAATGCACAACGGGAAGCAGCAAAGCTCAACTACAAAAAAGGCATTGCTGAAGCACTACAAAATTTAGGCGAAATAGCCCGTGACAGAAATGATTTCTCTACAGCAGAAAATTATTTCAACCAGTCAATTCCTTTATTCGAAAAAATACATCTTCGGGAAAGATATAGCTGGGCCCATCTAACACTGGGCTTTTGCTTGTACATGCAGGGTAAATTTTTGGATGCAAAAATAGCTTATGAACTCGCCCTGCCTTATTGCGTACAGGTAGATAACAAGGAAAGGCAGTCCATGTTATTGAGATTGATCTCCTTAACCTATAGCGCACGTGGATACTATGAGAAGGCTTTTGAGAATACGTTGCAAGCCATCAGAATA
>JBGSMI010000207.1:0-7210 GCA_041740215.1 Ferruginibacter sp. | reverse complement strand
GGTTTCGCACTTTGAAAATATAATTTTTGCTTCAACAATAAAATCTCTTCGGTTTTTATTTGCTTTAAAACAAGATTTGCCTTAAGTATTAAATGATCAATTGTAATGCAAAACTGGAATTACTTTAAAAAAATGTTTAGAACTATTGCATTATATGGCCGATTTCATATCCTCCAAAAATATTTACCCGCCTCATTTTATTCTCCGCCTGTCAATTAAAAAACTTTAAAGAACTTTGCCCCATGAAAAGTTCAATCTTTATACTATTCTCCTTGCTTGCCGTGGTGTCTTGCAAAGTAACCTCTCAAACTGCCAATCAGGCTGTCATCCCCGGTGCAGAAAGAATGGAAACCTACCTCTCGATGCTGAAAGGGAAGTCTGTAGCCATATTTGCCAACCAAACGAGTATGGTCAAAAACAGTCACCTCGTAGATACCCTGTTAAAATGCGGTATTAAAATCGTAAAGATTTTCGGACCAGAGCATGGGTTTCGGGGTGATGCCGATGCAGGTGAAAAGGTGGGTGACATGAAAGACAAAAGAACCGGTATACCCGTAGTTAGTTTGTATGGCAAACATCAAAAACCAACACCCGAAGACTTTAAAGATGTTGACATCCTCGTGTTTGACATACAAGATGTAGGCGTGCGATTTTATACCTTTATTTCTTCATTGGAATATTACCTGGAAGCTGCTCTGGAAAATCACAAACCATTATTGATTCTCGATCGCCCCAATCCCAATGGATTTTATGTGGATGGCCCGGTACTGGATACCAAATTTAAAAGCTTCATTGGCATGCAACCCATCCCCATCGTTTACGGGATGACAATAGGCGAATACGCATTAATGCTGGCGGGTGAAAAATGGTTGTCGCCTAAAGCCAATGCCATCAATACTTACAACACATCCACCAAGTCAACGGTTGATACACCTTTTCATGTGCAGGTAATCAAATGCAAAAACTACGATCACAATACCAAATATATTTTGCCGGTAAACCCTTCGCCCAATTTAAAAGCGATGCAGGCCATTTATCTTTATCCCTCTACCTGCTTTTTTGAAGGCACCGTATTAAGTGAAGGAAGAGGAACCGATGCTCCTTTTCAAATGTTTGGCCATCCAGGTTTACCTAAACATTTATACACCTTTACCCCCAGCGCAAATGCTGGTGCCAAAAGCAGCAAATGTTTCAATCAAAAATGCTATGGCTGGTATATCTCCGGCACAAACGACGCCGTGCTAAAACAGCTCAACCATGCTATCCAATTAAAATACCTGCTGGAGGCCTACAAATTATTTCCCGGCAAGGATAGCTTTTTTCTGAAAAACAATTTCATCAATAAACTGGCAGGCAACGATGTGTTGTTACAGCAGGTAAAGCAAGGGAAATCCGAGACTGAAATTAAAAAAAGCTGGGAGCCTGCACTTGGCAATTTTAAAACAATCCGAAAGAAGTACCTGTTGTACAAAGACTTTAATTAATCGGCCATCCACCCAATACCACATCTAAAACAGCAGTAACCAGCAAATGATTGAAAAGCAAATTATAACACCGAATTTTTCTACTACAGCTAGCTTTCCATTGAAAGAACGCTTTGCATCTAAAATCATATTTATGGGTACACCCGAATTTGCGGTAGCCTCATTGGACAAACTGGTAATGGCAGGATGTAATGTTGTAGGCGTTATCACCGCTCCCGATAAAGCAGCCGGAAGAGGAATGCAGTTGCAACAAAGTGCGGTAAAAAAATATGCTGTAGAAAAAGGCCTGCATATTTTGCAACCGGAGAAATTAAAGAATCCGGAATTTCTAGCTGAATTGAAAGCCTTGCAAGCCGATCTGCAAATTGTGGTTGCATTTCGCATGTTGCCCGAAGTAGTTTGGAATATGCCGCCCATGGGAACGGTTAATTTACACGGCTCATTGTTGCCCCAATACCGTGGAGCAGCACCCATCAACTGGGCCATCATCAATGGGGAGTCAACCACCGGTGTAACTACTTTCAAACTACAACACGAAATTGATACCGGTAATATTTTATTGACCGCAGTAATTGAAATTGGAGAGAATGAAACAGCAGGGGAATTACATGATAAAATGAAGGAGGTTGGGGCTGAACTTTTATTGAAAACGGTTAAAGGGTTGTTTACCGGGGATTTAGTTGAAGTGCCACAGAACCGGTCAGACGGCGACCGTCTGATCGGGTTGAAACATGCGCCCAAAATATTCACCGAAACCTGCCATATAAACTGGAATAAACCGGTAGATGAAGTGTACAATCTGGTAAGGGGTTTATCGCCCAACTCTGCTGCCTTCACCTTTCTGGAATTAAAAAAATTAAAGATTTACAAAGTTGTAAAACGCTCGAAAATACCAACGGTAGCACCCGGAGCATACGAAACAGATCAAAAAACTTTTTTGCACTTCGCCTGTTTAGACGGCTACCTTTCAATTGAAGAACTGCAATTGGAAGGAAAAAAGAAAATGGGGATCGCCGATTTTTTAAGAGGATACAGGTGGCAGGAAAGTTGATCGGTGAAATGGGCTATCGGATGTTTTTATTGTTAAGGGTTAAACAGCAATTTCAATCCATAAACCCAGCCGGCATTGATCGGACTTCCACCAAAAAACAAGCAAAAATGAACCATCAACAATCAACAATCAACCATCAACCATCAACCATCAACCATTAACCATCAACAATCAACCATCAACAATCTTTTAAAGCACTCCCTTTGTGCTTGGTAAAGAATTATTATTGATGTCCTTTTTTACTGCCATTTTTATTGCTTTTGCAAATGCTTTAAAAATAGATTCAATTTTATGATGTTCATTGTCGCCTTCTGCCTTAATGTTGACGTTGCATTTGGCTGCATCGCTGAAAGATTTGAAGAAGTGGAAAAACATTTCGGTAGGCATTTCGCCAATCTTTTCTCTTTTAAATTCAGCTTCCCATTCAATCCACGCTCTGCCGCCAAAGTCAATGGCTACCTGCGCCAGGCAATCGTCCATCGGTAGTAAAAAGCCATAGCGTTCGATTCCTCTTTTGTCTCCCAATGCTTTTGCAATGGCTTCGCCCAACGCAATGCCGGTATCTTCAATACTGTGGTGTTCATCAATGTGCAAATCACCCCTGCATTCGATGTTCAGATTCAGGTTTCCATGACGTGCCAACTGGTCCAGCATATGGTCAAAGAAAGCCAATCCTGTTTTTATGTTTGCCTTTCCTGTTCCATCCAAATTTACTTCGATTGTAATTTTTGTTTCATTGGTATTTCGCTCGTGAATGACAATGCGTTGCGGAAGTTTTAAATACTCATAAATGGCTTTCCAATCTGGTGATTCCAATACGATCACTTCTTTTCTTAATTCATCAATCGTACCATTGATTTCTGTTTCGCCCAAATCAGGATCGTTGTTTAGCCAAAAGCCCCTGCAGCCTAAATTTTTCGCTAGTTGCATATCGGTAATGCGATCGCCGATTACAAATGATTTTGGGAGATCGTAGGCAGGCGTATTCAAATATTTTGTTAGCATACCTGTTCCGGGTTTACGGGTAGGTGCGTTGTCTTTGGGAAAGGTTCGGTCTATATTTACGTCTGCAAAATGAATGCCTTCGTTGGCCAGACTTTTCAATACAAAATTATGAACGGGCCAAAAAGTATTTTCGGGAAATATTGCTGTTCCCATTCCATCCTGGTTGGTTACCATTACCATTTCGTAATCCAGCTCGGTAGCAATTTTACCCAGGTATTCGAATACATCCGGATAAAACTCCAGTTTATCAAAAGAGTCAAGTTGATAAGTAGGTGGTGCCTCTTTTATCAATACACCATCCCGGTCAATGAACAATACTTTTTTCATTTAATACTTTATAGATTTTTTAATCGGTTTTGCCGGAACGGGCTTTTTTATTCCCCTGGCAGCTCTTACCTCTGCCGGTGTTACTGCACTTGCTTTGTTTCCAAAACTATTTCTTACATAAGTCAGCACATCGGCTATTTGCTGATCATTTAATAGATCACCCTGCGGAGGCATCGGATTGTGAAAATTATCGCCGTCTATTTCAATCTCACCACCCTGCAAACCATTCAGCACAATTTTACTCAATGCTCTTTTATCACCCAATACCCATTTGGTTTTCACCAATGTCGGATTCATTCGTTGAACACCTTCTCCATCAGCCTGGTGACAGGCAATACAGGTTATATCGTAAACCTTCTTACCTCTTTCCATCGATGCTTTCAGGGATGGCTGTGGTGCTAAAGTAAAAGAACTCAAGACAATAAAAAATACAATTCCTGCCGCAATAATTTTGTTCATATGAAAACGCCTGTTTGATTAAAATTTAACTCGGATGCATTTGAAAAAAATACCCAGTGTAGAATGACATTGATCAACAATGATCTGATGTTCAAGAATAATTATGGATTCCATTTACAAAAAAATGAAAAATAGAAACACTTTCATAAGAATCTTCTTACATCTGCAATACCCTGAAAAAATAATAATATTTTAATGCCTTCCTTTGCTAACTATTTAGCCTTATAATCAATTTTCCAAACGGTACCATTGTTGTCTTCCGACACATACAATGATCCATCGGGAGCCTGTGCCAATCCACATGGACGATGCTTTGCCCTGTTAATATTCGGACCAGCAAAACCATCCGCAAATACTTCCCAATCGCCGGAAGGTAAGCCATTTTTAAATGGTACAAATACCACAAAGTAACCAGCCTGTGGCTCTGGTGTGCGGTTCCATGAACCGTGAAAAGCGATGAAGGCGCCATTGCGATACTTTGCAGGAAATTTATTGCCAGTGTAAAATAACAATGCATTGGGCGCAAGGTGACCGGCAAACTGGATAATCGATTGCTCCTTTCCTGCACAGTTACCCGCCTTGATCCGATCGCCACCATATTCCGGGTTCAATAATTTTCGTTTTTTATCATTGTCAAAATAACAATAGGGAAATCCACAATCAGCTCCCCTTTTTACCCGAAACATTTCTTCGGCAGGATTATTGGCGCCAGCTTTTGCATCAAACAATTCCGGATAAAACTGGAACAACATATCACGACCATGTTGCATTACATAAAGGTCATTGGCATCTGTGTTCCAATCAAGTCCTACTACATTGCGTAAACCGGTTGCGTAACGTACACCTTGTGCATACGACTGGTTTAACTGATCGGCTTTGAATTGCCAGATGCCCCCGGCAGTTTCCAATAGCGGACAAGGATCCTGTCCTGGCGAACCTTTTGTTCTGTCCTGTACCTGGCAAACATTGGAAGGACAGCCAATATTCACGTAAATATTCCCTGCATTGTCCAGGGTGATCGATTTCGAGTTGTGCTGTCCTTTATCAACCAGTCCGGTTATTATTTTTTGTTCAGATGCTTCATCTACCTTACCATCTTTCTCATTTATTTTATACCGGAATACCTCCTTGTTGGAAGAGGCGTAGAGATAACCATTTTTGATGGCGATGCCAGTACCCACATAATTTCCAAAACCTGTTATCTCATCCGCCTTACCATCTTTATCACTATCGTGCAAGCGAAAAATACCTTTGCCATGTTTTAATTTCTCCAGCTTTACAAATACGTCGCCATTGGCTGCGATAGCAATGTGACGGGCCCTTCCTAAATCGGTTACTAACTTAGTGGCATTGAATCCAGCAGGCAAAACCAGGCTGGAATCAAAGACCGTAGTCGCCCTAACTATTTTAGTAGTATCATTACTGCGGGCTGTAAATACCATCAAAACCAAACTGTAAAAAAGAACCGTAAATAATTTGAGCTTATGCATATCTGGATTGTTTTAAAAAAGTTATACTACTGCTGCATTAAGAATAAAATGAGGGTTCAATTGGTGAATTGTTACTGATAAAATATTCCTCATTCTTCATTCCTAACTCATCACTCATCAATACCTATGCCCCGATCAACTCCTCCAATGCTTTAATTAAAATTTCATTCTCATCCGGCGTACCAACCGTTATGCGCAAACAATTATCACAAAACACCTCCTTGCTTCTATTCCGCACAATGATTCCTTTTTCGGTCAAGAAAGTATATAATGCATTGGCATCTTTTACTTTTACCAAAATAAAATTGGCATCACTTTCATACAATGTTTCTACAAACGAAAATTTGGATAATTCCAGTTCCAGCTTTGCCCTCTCAGACACCGATTCCTTTATCCAGTTATTTACCTGCTCGGTATTTTGTAACGCTTCCAGGGCCAGTTCCTGTGAAGCTTCATTGATGTTATAAGGCGGCTTTACTTTATTGAACAAATTAATGATATCCATTGAAGCGTAACAAAGGCCGAGGCGCAAAGCAGCAAGGCCCCATGCTTTCGACAAGGTTTGCATTACAATCAGGTTTGGATATTCGGTCAGCTCCTGTATAAATGTTTTTTGTTTGGAGTAGTTGATATAAGCTTCGTCAATGATAACAATGCCAGGGAAATTATTTAATAATATTTCCACATCATTGCGGTTCATATTGTTGCCCGTTGGATTATTAGGCGAACAAAGGAATAATAATTTTGTATGTGCATCTACAGCATTCAATATGGCTTCCACATTTAATTGAAACGTGGGTGTAAGATTTACTTTTTGAATACCTACATTGTTGATGTTGCCACTTACTTCATACATACCGTAGGTAGGCGGGCAAATGATCACATTGTCTTTAACCGGATCGCAAAACACACGATAAGCCAGGTCAATCACTTCATCACTGCCATTTCCGATAAATATATTTTCTGCAGGCACTCCTTTTATTTTTGCGATGGCAAACTTCAACTGCCATTGCAATGGATCTGGGTAACGGTTAAAGTTATCTTCCAATGGTGAGCCGTAAGCGTTTTCATTGGCATCCAATAAAACACTTGCCTGTCCTTTAAACTCATGACGGGCAGTAGAATAGGGTGCCAGTTTTTTGATATTATCACGCACCAAAGCGGTGATATCAAATGCTATTTTTGATTGTGGGTCATTCATTTCAGCTTCGTTCATATCCGGTATTTTATCGATTGCTTAAAGATGTATTTCATTTCACTAGCGTTGCGTTATAAATCAAACAAATTCAATTGGTTATGATTTTGTTCTTTGAAATATTGTAATTGAGTCTGCTGAAACAGTTGATTTATGGGCATTTTTTCAAAAATAGAGATGCTCAAAATTTGTAAAATTT